>JAIWNU010000196.1 GCA_020216655.1 Treponema sp.
TTTATATATACTTTTTAATAAGCGACACCGGCTTGATAAAAAACTTTTTTATTTGCTGGTTTTTTTAACGATTTCAGTACTTGCGGCAAGTCTATTTCAGTTGTTCGTTACAGGGCTCATCCTCACCTGGCCATTCATTAGTCTGGGTATTGTGGGCTTGGGCCTTGCGATGCAGCAAAAGCGGCTTACGGAGGATTACCTTACCGGAGCATATAACCGCCAGCACCTGGATGCACACCTGGAATACAAACTCCGCACCTGTAAACCAAATAAAACCTTTGCAGCCTTTCTTATCGACGTGGATAACTTTAAAAGAATTAATGATGAATTTGGCCATAAAACAGGAGACGAGGCTCTTATTGAAAGTGTACGTATTTTCCGGGCCGCAGTCCGCAACTCAGATTTTGTGGGCCGCTACGCTGGGGACGAATTTGTCATCGTCTTTGACACTACAGACCAGACGAACCTGGAAAACCTTGCGACCCGCATTCACCAAACCGCCGACAGCTTTAATGCCAGTGCAGGGAAGTTTTATACCCTGACCTATAGCATCGGCATGGGGATCTTTGATCCACTGCTGGATCAGACAATAGATAACTTTATTAAACGAATTGATCAGAACATGTACATCGTAAAACGCCGAAAGAAAACGAGCCAGTATATGTATGACAATCGGCTTGCCCGGAGGTGAGCACCAATTATACAACCACGACTTCACGAACGCCTTCCGAACGAGCCAAGTTTGCAAGCTGTTCAAGAAAGGCCCGCTCCGGTTGTGGCAAGCTGCGGAATTGAGGCCTCACACCTTGGGGGCGAAAGGCAATAATCTTGTACCGAGCCTGGCTTCTACAAGAAACCAGGACCCGGCTTACTTCACGGACCGTTTGAACCGCATCAAAAAAACCAGGGACCACTACCGTGCGAACCTCAAATAGCTTACCTTCCCGGGCGAGGTAATCGAGATTCCGGAGAACCATGCCATTGGGAGCACCGGTAAGTTCTTTATGCTCAGTTCCATCCCAGGCTTTTACATCGAGCATAAAGCCCTCGGCCGATTCAACCAGCTCGGGGAACAGACTGTAATCGGTAGAACCGTTGGTATCGATAAGGGTCCCCAGTTGATACCGTTCTTGTGCGCTGCAAACAAGGCCGGTGAGAAAGGCTGCCTGGAGGCCGCATTCACCGCCAGAGACGGTGAGGCCCCGGATAAAAGGGATATACCGCTTAAGGCTGTCAAGGACTTCTGAAACCGAAAGCTGCTGAACCTTGGGCGACGAGGAATGGGGACAGCGGCTGATACAGGTTCCGCAGTCGGTGCAGCGGGACCTGTCCCAGAGGACCTGGCCGTCTGAGAGCTTTAAAGCCCCCGCAGGACAATGGCTCACGCAGAAACCGCAGGCAATGCAGGGCTTACGGGTTTCCGGATTATGGCAGTACTTGCAGTCAAAGTCGCAGCCCTGGAGGAAGACCACGGACCGGTTTCCCGGCCCATCCACGGCGCTTGAAGGGAGTATCTTCGCCACAGAGCCCGCAAGTTCATCAATATGAAGGTTCTTCACATTTTCCACCGTCTCACTCAGCGCTCTCAGGACCGCAAGCGCCGATCCAGCACCCCGAGA
Organism: Treponema sp.; assembly: GCA_020216655.1. Taxonomy (GTDB): domain Bacteria; phylum Spirochaetota; class Spirochaetia; order Treponematales; family Breznakiellaceae; genus Gracilinema. The sequence goes on from JAIWNU010000196.1 coordinate 1,620, forward strand.
TTGTTCACCGCATTCCGGCCCAGGGCGCTTGTATCCTGCAATGAGGCCTTCCCCTGGTTGAGCCGCTCAATTTCGCATCGCTTTACCAGGTATCCCGTAATGCGCACCACCTCGGCATCGGCAGCGTAGGCGCTGAAATACCGGAGTCCGCTTTTCATGGCCCCCCGGACTATGTCGGCCAGATGGGCCGGATTGTTTTTTACCGTGGGCTCAAAGGCAAAGACATCGCCGATACCGCTCGGGAAATAACGGTGGAAGGGGGCCGACTGGAGAATGTGTTCGCTGAGTTCCGGCTCTTCGCCGATGGGAATGCGGCAGCCGGGGCTTACCCCCCGATCCGAATCGATGCCAACCTGGGCATGGAGGAGATAGCGGCCCCCAGCAGCTTTAAGCAGCGGATTGCGATGCTCTGCGACCTGCCGGCTGATCCGGTCGATTATGTCGAGGCCCAGTGCATCGGCTGAATCGGAGTGGCCGAAGCGGCCGGAGGGATAGAAATGGTTAACCAATTCTGCCAGTCCAACAATGCCGAACATGCCGGTAAAGCGGTCCTGGTGAATCAAGCCTTCTTCCACAAGAAAACTGGAACTAAAAAAGTTCGATTCCTGCAAAAGGAACCGCACCCGTTCATCCATATACTCAAGCTGTTTTTGGACCGCGTCGGGCAGCAGCTCAGAGAGTAGCTGGTCCAAATCCCGGGCCAGGGGGGCAAGACGGGCCAGGTTCATCCGAACTAAAGTGCAAGAGCCGCCCCCAACGGGGAGACCGTTGTAGCAGCTTGCGATGGCATAATCGTCAAAGCCAAGTGCTTTGAATTCCTGAGAAAAAAGCGGGTGATTAGCGAAGCTTGGTTTGGCTACCTCCAGGGCGGTTTCACAGGCCTTAAGGAGAAAGGCTTCGCTGGTGCGTTCCGGGTCTAATTTTAGGCTCAGGTTGGGGACCGCGTTTTTTTGCTCCCGGCTAATATCCAGAATAAGGCGCCCTGCGGTCGTTTCTTCCGGGCCGATATCGGCATGACAAAAGGAATCGTTGATGGTCCTATCTATCTGGAGCAAAAAGAGGCCAATCGCCTTGCGGACCTCTTCCTCGGAACGGACAAAAGGCTCTAGAAGGCTGTCGATGTCTCCCAGATAAACAGGAAAGGTGGTAATGCTCGGCACATGCCGGTAAAGGATGAGAAGCGCCGCAGTGGCTTCCCAGATATCCTTTGGCGGCGGAACCGCGAGAAAGGCCGAACCCCGCTCCATATATTTACGGTAATCAGGGACCACATAGCGGGGCCGGTACGGGGCGGGGCCTTCGTTCAGGTCACAGATGACACCGGCGTCACGGTAGGCTTGTATTTCCTTTGATATAGCCAGGGGATGCACGGTCGCTTCGCCTACACGGGCAAGGCCGGCTACCTTTTGCTGATAGGTGAGGGTTTTGTCGCTTATAACAGAGAGGGCAGGCTCCATGGATAAACCTCCTTATACCACAAGATTGATGGACCCAAAGGCCCAAAATGCTTAAGTATTTTCTGAAGTTTAACCATGCCGGTTTTGACGGTCCCCATTCTTCTGCGGAGCCGCTCCGAAATGCCCGCCCTGCCCCCACAAAGCGGACGCATTAACCGGGGTTCTTTATCACAGGACCTGTGATGTTACAAGAATTGTAAAATGGCGGGCCGATTTTGACAAGAGATAGAGCAGGCAGCCCTTTCTACCATTGATTAAACACATGTTCGGTCATACAGATAAGGTTGTCCAGATTAAGCTGTTCCCCCGAATCGAGGACAAGATAACCGGAGACGGTTCCGAACACCTGATGCTGGATAGATTTAAGGACCTTAAAATCAAATCGGGACTGGCGGTCGAGTATTGGCTTAAGAGTGAGACGGAGCCGTTCGTCGGAACTGGTAAAATGCCAGAGCTCAAGATGATCTTCTGGATTAAAATGAAAGACCACATCCTCCAGCTTGTGAATCCTGCCATCGTATAGAATGGTGTTTTCCGAGGCTGGGCTGCGGTCGGAAAAGCCGTATCCCAGATTCAAACCTAAGACTTTTCCCTCATGTTGAGCCGAAAGGGATGCCCAATACCAGGTGTTTCGGTAGGTCCACACACCCCGGCCCCAGTCGAGGCTTCCCATATCAAAATCCGGATCAAATTGATAAACCTTCGAACCGATAGTAAAAGCACCCTTGGCTGCCATACAATTTACCTTTTGATTGTAATAAAAGGCCCGCCGGTTTTCCTTCCAGCTTGTGGCGATAACGGTACTTTCTAGATCTTCTGGCTGCGCAAGCTCTATGACACCGGAAAGACCCTTGTTCCCCTCGGCATCTCGAATTTCGGGGCTGGAAAAGCTAATAAGCCGCTTCCCCGGGCTGTACTCATAGGTGATGGAAAGTTTTTTGCTTACAAAACTTATGCGGGCCTCCGCGCTCGAGGAGGCAGGAAGGCCAAGGGAGCCCACGGGAAAGAGTACCAGATCATCAACCTGATGATAATAGGACCGGGCAAAATCGAAGAAGCAGAGAGCGCCGAGACCCAGGTAGCCAAGGTCACTGATGGTAAAGCTGAGACCAAAGCGGCCCTTATGGGAAAAGACCATATAATAATCCCACTCCTTAATGCGGAGGGGATTGGCTTTTATTGAACGCCGCTCGTAGGTCCAATAGGGGTAGCGGGCCCAGCCTTCTGTAGTGATGTGCCCCGCCTTATCCAAAAGAGGACAGGGCGCTGTTATTTCCCGTTGCATAACATAAGTATAGGCCCTACAGAAGGCGTTTTCCAGGGAAGGACAGGCCGCGGTTACTGTTTATCCAATTCAAGGTTCCCAATCGGGGTCTCTATGGTCGCATGGGTCTGTTCAGTACTCAAGTAAGCAACGGTGAGTCCGTAAAAATCAACAGCCGCAGGCTCATCGTTTACAGTCTGCTCAGTAATATGGTTGAACATATTGTTCGTATCGCCATATACAAGCATTTGCCAGACACCGGTTTGATTCAACGAAATTGAAACGAAAGATAATGTTCCATAATAACGGACAGGCGGAAAAAAGGAGGGCGGCACAAACCGCTGCAAGGATCATCCCAAGACCAACCCGTGGATTTGCATGGCCCTTCCACAGGGTTTTCATGGGCACCTCCATGCATAATATATCAATAAATATAGCACGATTTTACAGAATTTCAGATTCCTTTTTTCATTTCACTCCTTGTGCGATATCTCGTATACAGTGCAGAATACTTGTGAATCCCTGAAAGGAGGGAAAACAGTGATAGAAGTACAAAATGTAACTAAGTCTTTTGATACACTTCGAGCAGTAGACAGCATCAGCTTTTCGGTACGGCCGGGAGAAATATTCGGCCTTATCGGACCAAACGGAGCAGGTAAATCAACCACAATCAGGATGATTATGAACATCATAGCTCCCGATTCGGGGACTATTTTGTTCAATGGGAAACCGCTCTCTGAATCCGATAAAAATCTTATTGGATATCTCCCCGAGGAGCGGGGGCTTTACAAAAAAATGAAAGTCAAGGACCTGCTTCTGTTTCTTGCGGAAATCAAAGAGGCCGACCGAAGTATGACTGCACAGCGGATAGAAAATTGGCTTCTGCGGTTTGGCCTTCAGGATTGGAAAAATCGTAAAATCGAAGAGCTGTCTAAGGGAATGGCTCAAAAGGTACAGTTTATCGGGACGATCATTCATGATCCACCGGTACTGCTCTTTGACGAACCCTTTTCCGGCCTGGATCCTATTTCCCAGAACCTGATGCTGGAAGTGTTTTTAGAGCTAAAAAACGCAGGAAAAACAATCATATTTTCGACCCACATCATGGACCATGCAGAAAGGATCTGTGAACGAATCCTGCTGATCAATAAGGGAAAATCGGTTCTCTCCGGTTCTCTATCTGATATAAAAAGCCGTTTCGGAACCAACACGGTTCAAATTGAGTTTGATGGAGATGGTTCGTTTATAGAAAAGTTACCCTATATAAAAACAGCCAGGACATTTCCCCGCTGGACCGAAGTAGAACTTTCAGATCCCGATATGGTGAATAATCTCTATCAGGATCTGGCAGGCAAAATACGGGTCCGCCGGTTTGAGCTCATCGAACCTAGTCTTCATTCAATATTTGTCCGGCTGGTCGGACATACCGATGAGGAGGCTACCAATGCGTAAACTGCAAGCAGTAATCATTAAAGAATTCAAAGCCACTGCGGCAAATAAAACCTTTGTCATTATCACTCTCTTAGGGCCCTTTCTGATTCTCGCAATTACGGTCTTGCCAAATCTTCTCACAAGCAATCCGAACATGAATAAACCAAATAAGCCCGTGGCAATCTATACCAGTGTAAACGAAATCTACGAGCAAATTGCCCAAGCCTTGGATAACCAAGCTATACCGCCTATCCGTATTACTGATCTTTCGGAAGGTAAATCCAAGGTGCTTTCTGAACAGTACGCGGGGATCCTTGAAATTCCCGAAGCATGGCCTCGGGAGGAAGCGCGGTTTTATAGTTCTACCGGTATGGAAGCCATGCTGTACAGTATGATAAACGAAATGCTCAATGCTCTGGCTATGGAATGGAATAGCAAGGAACTGGGACTCAAGCAAGATACGATCAGGGTTCTACTCAGTAAGCCCGATTTCAGGGTGGTTAAGCTCGGTAAAGACATGAAAGAAGAAACTAAAACTAACGAAGACTTTTTAGGGATCCTCTTTACCGTCCTCAGTTTTGTCATGATGATCTACATGACGGTGCTCCTGTATGGACAGCTCATAGGGCGGTCAGTTGTACAGGAAAAAACAAGCAAAACCGTGGAAATTATGCTTTCGAGCCTTTCGGCACGGGAACTTATGTTTGGGAAAATACTGGGGCTTGGAATCGCGGGCCTCATTCAGTACGGGGTATGGTTTGGCATGGGAATTGCGCTGATTACCCTTGTTGGACCAGCATTGCATGTTCAGCTCCCGCAGGCCATAACGGTGAGCAATTTTATTTGGCTCATCGTATTTTTTATTTTGGCTTTCTTTCTCTACGGAGCTTGCTATGCGGCCCTTGGCGCTGCAGCGGAGGACGAACACCACTTGGGCCAGCTTGCGTGGCCCCTCATCATCTTTTTAGTTATACCCATGGTCATGATAAGTCCTATGATCATGAACCCCAAAAGTCTTTTTGTAGTGATTTTATCTTATTTTCCCATGACAGCCCCAATTGTCATGCTGGTACGGATTCTTGTCTCCATGCCGCCTGTATGGGAAATCACCCTTTCGCTTGGGATTATACTATGTTCTGTGATCGGATCTGGGTTTCTTGGAGCTAAAATTTTCCGTGTTGGTATTTTGATGTACGGAAAGCGGCCCAAGTTTGATGAGGTTCTTCGCTGGATACGGATTAAGTGACGGGCCATCCTGGCCCCTCTTCCTCCCTGCCGGTCGGCGGTCCCTCCGTTTCAAGTCCAGCGCCTGGTTAAAAAAAGAGCCGCCTG
>JAIWNU010000197.1 GCA_020216655.1 Treponema sp.
GTCCCCGATAAACCGTTCCTCTATACCCTGGTTGCGCAGCCCGCTCTTCTGCATCCCCTTTCGGTCCTTGTTTCTGGTCCTGGGGGCCAAGCGGTCCGCTTTAACGCCCTCGGTCTTGAACCTCGAAGCACCGGCAGGTTTAACGGACACTCCCTCTCTCTCGAACCTCACATTTCAATAAGCTTTGATCATATTAAGAAGAATTCACAGGTTGATGAATGTCCGCCCCCACTGGCGATTGCTCCGGAAATGCTTGCGCAGCGGCTTGAAGAAGCAGGAATCGCCCTGGAATCGCTCCAGGCAGAACAGGATACGGAGCTTCGCTGGCTTTCCAAAGAACATCGTGTGGAATTCCTTCCGGAAGAAAAAAATGGGTATAGCGGCCGGTTTGAATCTGCTGCAAATACACTTTGCAATTCTCTAGTCGCCGGTTCACCCTCGGCAGCTCTGACGGCTTCGCTTAAGCTGCTTGGCCTCGGCCAGGGTTTAACTCCATCGGGGGATGATTTTCTCTGCGGTTTTGCAATGGCTCTCCTCATGTACGCAGCCCATCCTGATTATGAGGAGCAGATAAGTCCTTTAGCAGTAGAGACCTGGTTATGGGGGATTGCGGCCACATTGGGGACTGTTCCATCCACAATCGCGGATCCGCGAGAACGGACCGGTATTGTTTCTAAAAGTTTTCTGTATATGGCAAGCCTGGGCCGGTTCAGCAGCTTTCTGGTACGCTTTGCGAAGGCCTTTGTAGATCCATCCCAGGATATCCGCCAAGAAATTGTCCAGCTTGCCCAATACGGGCACAGTTCCGGTCTGGACAGTGCCACCGGTTTCCTGTTTGGAATTGCCTCGGTGGAACAAAGGAGGTCTTGATGGCACGAAAGATTGCAATAGTTGCCGTGGGCGGAAATGCCCTCATCCGGGATCCAAAAAAGACAGGTCTTCAGGACCAGTTTGAATCGGTGCGGCTCACGGTTCCCTATATTGTTGATCTTATACAGGCCGGTTATTCGGTGGCGATAACCCACGGAAACGGTCCCCAGGTAGGTTTTTTACTCCGGAAAAATGAACTCAGTGCCAAGGAGGTGCCTCCTGCGCCCCTGGATTATATCGGCAGCAATACCCAGGGTTCAATCGGTTATATGTTTGAGACCTCCCTATACAACGAATTCCGCCGCCGGAACATGCCCAACCGGGCGGTGGCCCTGGTCACCGAAACGGTGGTGGACGCCAATGATCCGGCTTTTAAGAATCCGACCAAGCCTATTGGTTCCTTTATGGATGAAGCCACCGCCAAAATGCGGCAGGAACAGGACGGCTGGTCTGTGGTGGAAGACTCTGGCCGCGGCTGGCGGCGGGTCGTTCCGAGCCCCCGGCCCAAACGGATAATCCAGGAAAGCATAATCCGGGAACTACTGGAACAGGGCGAGACGGTCATCGCCGTTGGCGGCGGTGGAGTGCCGGTTGCAGAAGCCGAAGACGGCACAATATCAGGCCTGGAAGCGGTGATCGATAAGGACCTTGCGTCCAGTGTACTCGCTTCATCTATCGGCGCTGACCTTTTTATCATCTCCACAGAGGTGGAAAAGGTTGCCTTAGACTTTACCAAACCTACCCGCCGCTGGCTCGATAAGCTCACCATAGCAGAGGCAGAGCAATACCTGAAAGAAGGGCAGTTTGGCAAGGGCAGCATGGAGCCCAAGGTGAAGGCTGTCATCGATTACCTTAAGAACGGAGGCAAGGAAGCAATTATAACCAATTCGGAAAACATAATCCGCTCTCTGCGGGGAGAGTCGGGCACGAGATTTGTACTATAAAAAAGGAGGCGCTATGCTGCATCAATTTTCTTATGCAGGGCCAAGGTCAAAACAGGAGCTTTTTAGGATTCTGGAGGACCATGAAGGCAATGCAAAGGTCCTGGCGGGGGGGACCGATTTGCTCGTAAATATCAGAAATGGAGTCATGAAACCCCAGCTTGTGGTGGATATAAAAAAGGTATCTGGCTACGAGGGGATCTCCTACAGTCCCGCCGAAGGGCTTGTTTTTCGGCCCGCGGTAACCATTAACGAAATATTAAAAAACCAGGCTGTGCGGGATCATTATCCGCTCCTTCAGGAATGCGGTCATGATCTGGCAAGCTACCAGATACGGAATCGGGCAACCATTATGGGCAATGTGGTCAACGCCTCTCCCTGTTCGGACATGGCTCCGGCCCTGCTCTGTCTTGGGGCCCAGGCGGTCATCGCATCCAGCAAAGGAACAAGGGTGGTGCCCTTTACAGAGTTTTTTACGGGGGTAAAAAAGACCGTATTAAGTCCTGCGGAGGTGCTGGAATCAATAATCATTCCCCCGACATCTGCGGGAGCAAAGGGCGCCTACCGCAAACTAAAACGCATCAATGGGCATGATTTGGGCATTATCGGAGTTGCGGTGAGTATTAAGGGCGATGTGCTCCGTATTGCCGTAAGTTCCGCCGCTCCGACTCCGGTGGTCACGCCGGATTTGCCGGCATCTATTTCGGTGGAAGATGCAGTCGCGGCGACTCGAAAAATAATCAGTCCCATCAGCGATGTACGGTGCAGCAAGGAATACCGGGAATTTATGGTAGAAGTATTTGTAAAACGGCTGCTTACGGAGGTGCGGAAATGAAAATCTCGGTAAAAATTAACGGCGAACTTTACGAACGGGATGTGGCGGAAAACCGGACCCTCTTAAGGTTTCTGCGGGAAGACCTGGGACTTACGGGTACCAAGGAAGGCTGCGGGGCAGGGGAGTGCGGTGCCTGCACGGTCTTTATGAACGGAAAAACCGTTAATTCCTGCATGGTTCTCGCTGTCGAAGCCGATGGAGCGGAAATTGAAACCATAGAAGGGGAAGCTAAAGATGGAACCCTTTCAAAGCTGCAGGAAGCATTTGATAGGAACAATGCGGTACAGTGCGGTTTCTGCACCTCCGGTATGATCATGTCTGCCCGGGAACTTATCCGCAATCATCCGAAACCAACGGTGGAAGAAATAAAGGAAGGCCTGGAGGGCAACTTCTGCCGCTGTACGGGCTACCAGCAGATAATCGAAGCGGTTCTCGACGCAACCGGCCAGTTAGAAAAAAAGGAGGGATTGAAATATGCTGGAAAATAGCGATCCCAAAACCCTAAAATATGTTGGTAAGGCGATCCGCCGGGAAGAGGCGGTGGAAAAAATTACCGGAGCTGCCAGGTATGTGAGCGATATGGTGCTGCCGGGTATGCTCTATGCGCAGGTTAAAAAAAGTCCCCATGCCCGGGCACGAATTAAGCATATTGATGTATCCAAGGCTCAGGCCCTGCCGGGGGTTCGGGCGGTGCTGACCGGCGAGGAGCTTAATTATAAGCTTGGTCTATATATTGTTGATAAGGATATTCTGGCTAAAAAGGAGGTTCGCCATTACGGCGAGGCGGTTGCGGCCGTTGCAGCGGACACGCTGGAAATCGCCAAAAAGGCGGCAGACCTCATCGAGGTGGAATATGAGGTTCTGGAGCCGATTCTGAACCATATGGATGCTATCAAAGAAGGGGCTCCGCTCATCCACCCGGATCTGGGAAATTATGACTATTTTAAGCCCGCCTTTTCGCCCCAGCCGGGGACGAACATTGCCACCTGGAACAAAATGCGCAAGGGCGATGTGGAAAAAGGTTTTGCTGAATCGGAGTGGATTATCGAACGGGAATATACCAATCCTTCGGTTCAGCATGTTCCCATGGAAACCCATGTGGCCATCGTTCAGTGGGGAAAGGATGATGAGGTGACAATCTGGTCCAGCGCCCAGTCTCCCTTTACGGTCCGGAACCTCTTTTGTCATACCTTTAAGCTCCCTCTCAATAAGGTCCGGGTCCTGGTTCCTCATATTGGCGGCGGTTTTGGCGGCAAGGCTGGCATTCATATCGAACCCCTGACGGCGGTGCTTTCCAAAAAGGCCGGCGGCCGGCCGGTAAAATTCCAGGCTACTCGGGAAGAGGAATTTACCCTCCTTCCCTGCCGCAGTGCCCTGACCTACCGGATCAAGACCGGCGTCGCCAAAGACGGACGTATTCTCGCCCAGAAAATGACCATGTATTGGGATGCCGGAGCCTATGCGGACTATGCGGTAAACGTAACCAGGGCGTCCTGCTATTCTGCCAATGGCCCCTACGATATTCCCAACGCCTGGGTCGATGCCTATACGGTCTATACCAATAAGCCCTACGGTACCGCCTACCGCGGCTTTGGCCATGTGGAATTCCACTGGGGGCTTGAACGGCATATGGAATTGGTTGCCAAGGCCATCGGCATGGATCCCCTGGAATTCCGCCGGAAAAATGCCCTGAGGCCAGGCTCTACCACGCTGAGCGGTGAGGTGATCCAGGAGCATACGGGTAACGTTCTTAAGTGTATCGATGCGGTAGTAAAAGCAATAAACTATGGCACCCTGACCGAAGAAGAAAAGGAGCGGGAACGGAAGACAGGCAGGAAGATTGGCAAGGGTATTGCTGCTTTGCATAAAGCGCCGGCCATGCCGTCCTTTACGGCAACTTCGGCGGTTATCAAAATGAACAGTGACGGCTCGGTGAATGTTAACGTAGGGCTCATGGAAATCGGTCAGGGCTCTTCCACGGCTTTACAGCAAATTGTGGCGGAACGCCTGGGATTCCCCCTGGAAAAAGTAAAGGTTACAGTAGAAAAGGACACCGACCGGGACCCCTACGACTGGCAAACCGTGGCTTCCAAGGGGCTCATCCTCTCCGGAAATGCCTGTATTCTCGCCGCTGAGGACCTCCTTAAAAAGGGCTACGAAGTGGCAGCCCAGATTCTCCGGGCAAATCCTGCAGACCTGGCCCACGACGGGGATAAAATCTATGTAAAGCACCATCCTCAGGAAGCGGTAAGCTGGGCAAGCATTTCTATCGGTTATGCATACCCCAACGGGAACGGTGTGGGCGGTCCCCTCATTGGTGTGGGCCAGTATATTGCCCAGGGGCTCAGCAACCTGAACAAGGAAACCGGCGAGGGGAATCCTGCGCTGGACTGGACCTATGGTGCCCACGGCATTACCGTGGAAGTGGATCCTGAAACGGGTGAATACAAGATACTGAAAATAGCGAGCGCCTTTGATGTCGGCAAGGTTATTAACGAGGACATGGTGCGCGGCCAGGCTATCGGCGGCATGATCCAGGGCCTCGGGACCGCTATTTGCGAAGGCTATATCTACGATAAGCAGGGGCACCTCCTTAACCCCTCCTTTACGGACAACAAGATACCCACTGCCAAGGATCTGCCCGAAGTGATAGAGACCATCGCGGTGGAGACCCCCCAGCTGGACGGTCCTTACGGTGCCCGCGGAGTCGGTGAACACCCCATGATATCCGTCGCCCCGGCCCTGGCCAACGCCATCGATGCGGCGGTTGGCGCTGAACTAACCCATATGCCCATACGATTCGAAGATGTCTGGCGGGCTTTGCAGAACAAAGAGCCCATCGACAACTGGATTACTAAGACTCCCGCTGGATCCTGCCGGTCCGATCCGGCCACTCGGCGGCACAGTCCCGACGCGGCAATTACGCCGAAGAAAAAAAAAAATAGGTTGCAGTCTGTGCGGCGTAACGTATACTACTATACATAACGCTGAGCACAGTACAACATTGGTGCATTGTATCCCGGATGCCTTCGGAGAAGGCGAACCGGGAAACATGGTGAAAAGGAGGCTATATGGCAGAAAAAGACCTCTCCGGAAGGAACGTGATTCTCGGCTTGCAGCACACGTTCGTAATGTTTGGCGCAACAGTTTTGGTCCCCATTCTGACGGGGCTGGATGTTGGCGTAACCCTCTTTGCCGCCGGTATCGGAACCTTGCTGTTCCATATCGTAACCGGCTTTAAGGTACCGGTATTCCTCGGGAGCTCCTTTGCTTTTATTCCCGGCATTATTGCAGTTGGAGCCAGCGAAGGGATTCCCTATGCCCTTGGGGGTATTGTCATCGCCGGTTTGCTCTATGTGGTAGTGGCAATTATCTTTAAGTTTGTCTCCTATGATAATCTCCACAAGATTCTGCCGCCCCATGTTACTGGCCCTATGATCATACTTATCGGCATGATTCTCGCACCGGTGGCTGTACAGAATGCCAATGGTACCAACGCCAAGGCTATCGCCGATGCAATTGGAACCAACGGCTGCTGGGCTATAGCGCTCTTTACCTTTGCGGTCGGCGTATTTGTAAAAATCGCATTCCCAAAATTTGGATGGAAATTTGCATCAAACCTGCCGGTTCTCATCGCTCTTATTGCGGGCTACATTCTGTCGATCATTATCGGTATTGTAGACTTTAAGTCGGTCGGCGAAGCTGCCTGGATCGGCATTCCGAAATTCAGCCTGCCCAAATTCTCTGCCTCAGCTATTTCCATTATGGTGCCTATCGCGATAGTTACCATGGTCGAGCATTTCGGGGATATTCTGGCTATCGGGAATGTGGTCGGCAAGGACTTTATAAAGGATCCCGGTATTCACCGGACCCTGATCGGTGACGGACTAGCAACATCCCTCGCTGCCCTCATCGGCGGTCCTGCAAATACCACCTATTCGGAAAATACCGGTGCAGTAGCTCTTACCGGTGCGTTCAACCCCATTATTATGAGAATTGCAGCGATCTTTGCTATTCTCCTTTCTTTGGTTCCCAAATTTACCGCACTTATTGGTACGATCCCCGCTCCGGTAATTGGCGGCATTTCTATCCTGCTCTTCGGTATGATTTCCTCCATCGGTATCAAGAACATGGTAGATGCGAAGGTTAACCTTTCCAATCCCAAGGTGCTGATTATTACCGCCACCATGCTCGTCCTTGGTCTCGGCGGCGCTACCTTCAAGCTCGGCCCGATCAACCTCTCCGGCCTGGGCTTGTCTGCTATTTTCGGCGTTGTATTGAACCTGATTCTCCGCCCGAAGGATGCAACTGGTTCAGAAGGCTGATGTGATATCGGACGGCGCTGGCTTGTCTGACAGAATGTGATGCCTTTGGGGCTGTACTCCGCTTACGGTGCCGTAAGGTAGTACAGCCCTTTCTTTATTCTGAGAACTTG
>JAIWNU010000198.1 GCA_020216655.1 Treponema sp.
AATTAAAATAATTAGCCGGGGAGTACTTTTCACAATACCATAGCCTATCATGCAATATGAGCATATGCAAGGCAAAAATTATTCAGGATTTATACCCAATTTTTCCCAGGCTATTAACAGGTTATCCACAATTTAAATTTTACTAAACTCGTTAAAGTTTCGCAACCATTAAAGATTTTGGACATTTATACGAAGATAGAAATCTTTAATTATAAATTGTTATTTCTTTATATTGTAATGTTATATCAAAAATAATAGAAGATTTAGCTAAAATCAATTAGGTTGTTTGTCTACATAAATAGACAATAGAATTGTCTACTCTTGTATAAGCCACAAATTATCCACAAGCTTTCCACATTATTTTATGACTAAAGTGCTTTATAATTGGTACCCAAAACCATATAGAGTCTTGATTTGTAAGGGTTTATTTTTATCTGAAACCCTATCTAATTTGCGGCGAAGCCTGCAAACAGCCATGTCAGCTATCCGAGAAGTCTTTTGGAGTCCAGGCCAAAGCTGTCCCTGTAAAATAGAACGACTGATCTGATGTTTTTCTGAAACAGCTAACATCCGCAATATCAATGCTTCTGTGTCATTCAGTTCAATAGTCCCCGCAGGGCCTTGCAAAATGTTGTTATGTAAAAAAATATTATATTCCGGAAACTGGATCTCCCGCTGCATGAACAATTGACGGGAGACCCGGACGGTGAATTCCCGGTAGTCAAAAGGATAACTGATAAAATCACGGGCACCGAGAAAGAACGCCGTTTCTATTTCGGACAGATTCCCGTATGAGATAAAGGGGTGATTATTTAATTGATAATACCCGTTGGAGACTATCAAGCTGTTAGGGACAAGTACGAGTGCGGGCTGAGCTGCCTTTTCCGGCAGCTCATGGGTTAAAATAACAGAAAAGGGAAATTGTGCTGCCCGGAACCAACCCTGAACTGCAGGATCGGCTCCGATTACATACAGATTTCCCTGATCAAACATAGGTTCCTGAACTATTAGTTTGATGAATTTTCAGGCAGGGCCTTCATTTTTTCTTTTAGTTCAAGGAGCATTAAATCAGCAGAAGCATCGGATTTTTCAAGAGCGGCAAAGCGTTTTTCCAGGTTGGTGTCCTTTGAAAAATCCTCCAGTTCCTTTGCAGCATCGGCTTCGGCTTCCAGCTGGTCTACCTTCTGGGCCATCCGGTCAAAGGCTTCAAAGGCACTCTTGTTGCCTGTAACGTTGGAAATAGTGTTCTGTATTTTTTGCTGTGCCTCTGCCCGTTTTGCCCTGGCAATGAGCAGGTTTTTCTTGCGCTGGGCCTCTTCGATCTTGTTCTGGAGTTCCCGAAGGCTCTCTTTCAGTTTTTCTACCGAAGCTTTCTGGGCTTCCCACTGCTTTTTATATTCTACATAATTGTTTTCATACTCCTGTTTTCGCAGGAGCGCTTCTTTAGCGAGATCATCCTGGCCGGCCCGGACTGCAAGCATGGCCTTGCGTTCCCATTCTTGAGCTTGGGCCTGCTGATTCATGGTTTCCCGTTCCAGCTTTTTTTCATCCGCAATAGCCATCGCAACGGCTTTCTTGGATTCTATCAGCTGCTCATTCATATCGATGATCAGCTGGTTTAGCATTTTTTCGGGATTTTCTGCTTTATTAATCATATCATTCACGTTGGATGATATGAGGGTTTTCAGTCTGGAAAAAATTCCCATACGGAAGGACCTCCTACTTTGTTTTGGGAAGATATTCAGAAAGAATCGAATAGTGCTCCGTTAAAGCCAGGCTCATCGCCTCCAAGGATGCTCTGAATTCTTCAAAATCCATAGTCTCATATTCAAGGGTGTCAATCAAGATGATATCATTATTCTCAAGTGCATAAGCCCCGTGCACTACATCGCTGGCGTTGAGTTCCAGCAGTTTAGTGAACAACTCTAATTTGTTTTCTTCTGGAGCATGCATAACGAGAACCCGGATGATAACAAGGGGATGCGCATACACAACAACAACGCCGTTCAGGCTATGCTGTTCGTCTTCGATTATCCACATGTTATCGCCCAAATCACGATAGGTGAGCATTAAATCGATGAGATACCGTTCAATTTTTGTTTCCGCCATGCAAAACTCCTTTTCGGATTATGGCTAGAAGAGGCTTATCCCAGGAAAACCTGTCCCGCATTATCGATGGCCAGGATCGTTTTGCATTCCGAACAGCGAAAACGGCCCGGCTTTACTGCCTTGAGCTTTTTTGAACAGATAGGACAGGAAAAAATCTTGGGGAATACCGAGGTTTTTTCCGTAGTGGAGCCGGAACGGAAAAAGTCGATAGACTCTTCAAGATTGTCCTTGATATTAAAGAACTGCGAAAAGCCTAAAAGCTGGAAAACCTCATATACTTTGGGTTGAATTTCCAAAAGTACCAGATCTCCGCCCCTGGGTTTAACCGACTTAAGGAAGGCCGTAAAAGAACCGATGCCGGTAGACGACACATAGTTGAGTCCGCCGCACTGGAAAATAAGCCGTATAAATCCGGCTTCTATTGCTTTGGCTACCCGTTTTTGAAAGTAGTTAGAGTTATATGTATCAATATATCCGGTGAGATACAGTACCAGACAACCGTCAACCTCATTTACTTTCTGTAGTTTAATTTTGAGGCTTTCGTCTTTCTCATCATCAAACCCAGGTACGATATCGTTATTAGTCATGACGCTCCTTCCGTCCTGAGGCCAAGGGGCCCAAGATTTAAAACCGCTGCTGCACTACAGAATTATCGTCTCTATAGTATCGGCTGACAAGAGACCAATATACACTATATTATTCGTCTCTCTCTAATTTGTCAAACAGGTGCCACCGGTTTCCCCTAAAATGATAGGTTGTTTTTTGCTATATTACAAGACCGTTATCAATGGGAATAAGCGCTCCATTGAGATGTGGTTGCTTAAGAATCTCGACGGCCATGTTGGCAATAGTTTCGCTCGTTATGAGTGTGCCGCCCGGCGCCTTTTCCCGGGCGTAGCTGCGGTCCTGTTCTGTAAGATACTCGGTATCAATCATGCCGGGGCAAATGACATTACAGGTTACATTGACCGCGCCGCCGATTCGTGCCACTGATTTTGCTAAGACACCGAGGCCTGTCTTGGCCGCAGCGTAGGCTGTGGTTGTTAAAAACCCGCGGATACTCTCCGTGTTGGTGCCTCCGAATAGGAGAATACGGCCCCATTGCTGACTGAGCATCTGATCCAAATAGGCGGAAACCAAAGCCCCGGGGAATGCTAAATTCATTTTCGTCATATAATCCCAGTCATTTGCTTCCAGTTGCGTGAGGGGTTTCCGAAGAAAGGGGCCAAAGGAAATAACGAGAATATCCGTCTTTGGTACCTGTTCAAGCAGCTCCGTAACAGATTCTGGCCCCTTAAGTGGTTTAAGCAGTGCCCTGTGGCATTGGTCCGCTGTCGTGATGCCTGCTGCCCTTTGGATGTTTTGAATATCTTGCAGTGTTTGATCCAGCCGTTCCTGAGAAGACCCGCCATGCACAATGATATGGGCCCCCTCTCGGGCTAAAGCAAGGCTGATCGCTTTGCCAATACCGCCTGATCCGCCGATAACCAATGCGGTACGTGTACTGAATATTGAATCCATATATGCTATAGTACTCCAACTATGCAGCTTTTGGATATTGTGGTTGTCCTTTCCCGGCCGGCTGAATCGGGAAATGTAGGAGCCGTATGCCGGGCTATGAAAAATATGGGGCTTTCCCGGCTCCGTATTGTTTCTCCCGAAGCCCCTTTGGTCGATGAACAGATCCGGGCCCGTGCGGTCCATGCAACAGATGTTTGGGAGGGGGCTGAACTGTATTCAACCCTTAAAGACGCCATTGCCGATTGCGCCCTCGTGATTGGTACCACCGGCCGCAGGGGGAAAAAGCGCAAACATGTTTCAATGACGCCAGAAGAAGTGGCGGAGTTTTGTTATACCCATCCGGGGCCAGCGGCCATTGTGTTCGGTAACGAACGGACAGGCCTCGACTCTGATGAAATCGCCCTCTGTAATCTAGCTTCCCATATTCCGGTAGATGAAGCCTTCCCTTCGCTCAATCTATCCCATGCGGTTCAGGTATACACCTATGTGATCCATCGCTATTTTACAAGCTGTGAATTAAAGGATACACAAGGAACATGGAAGCCGGTTTCCCAAAATGAAATTGAGTCTCTTGTGAAAACGGTTACCGATTCGCTTGCTTCTATAGGTTTTTATAAACAAGCAGGAAGGGATCTGCAGGAACGGTTTTTTCGGGATCTTTTTGCCCGTTCTGGTATTACCAAAGAGGAACAGGACTATTTAGCAGGAATTTTCAAAAAAATCGGTAAGCTTGCAAATTGATATCTGATTATACCCTTGTCAAAGCAGACAAGCCGCTACATACTTATTGATATGAAACGTTTTTTCATTGGTCTTGCTTGTTTATTACTAGTTTTTGGCGCAGCCCAAGCACAAACTGCGAAATCTTCTGCGGTAAAGCGAATTTATTCGGTCGATTTCAGTATTACCATGCGTGATCTGTTTCTGGCTGCCAAGACCCAAGATGATAGATCCATACCTGCAGATAAGGCAATTCTCCTTGATGGCGATATTGGCACGATTACTGTACATCAAGATACGGATAAGAATTTTATCGCCGAAGTTGAGCTTTTGAATGGAACCTGGGTCGGAGAAGATCAGGTTGATTTATATCGAACCTATGTTATATTCGAGGGGCTCCAATTCCGTTCTTGGTTTTCTCCCCAGTCTCAGACGAAGCTTAAGCCCGGGCAGACTGTACTGATCCTTGCTTCCTATGAAGGTATAGGCCAAGATTATGATGAGAAGACCCTTGTGCCTATCGTAAAAGCACTGGATATACGGCATATTTATTAAAGCAATTAGAATCGAATATGCTCAGCCTGTAATGGACCTGTTCCCGCAAGCATGTGGGCCCGTTCAATAGTCATTTTTAATTGCCGTACATTGCCGGGCCATAAATAGCTGGAGAGTTTTGCGAGTGCATTATCAGCAATTTCCATGCCGTATGGTTTTAAAAAGTGTTTTGCCAGAGCGGGAATATCTTCTTTGCGATCCCTGAGGGGCGGAATGTATATGGTAATACCTTCGAGCCGGTATTTCAGGTCGGAACGGAAACATTTAAGCTCAATGAGTTCGTCAAGATTTTTATTGGTCGCGGTAATTAGCCGGAAGGATATTTCGTGGAGGGCCTGCCCCCCAAGGCGTCTTACATAGCCATCTTCAATAATTCTCAGGAGAGCTACTTGAAGCGCAGGGCTTGCTTCTCCTATTTCATCAAGAAAAAGACTGCCCCCATTGGCCAATTCAAAACATCCCTTATGGGGCCGTGCATCGGTAAAGGCCCCTTCGTCGCAGCCGAAAAGTTCGCTTTCTATCAATGTTGAGGGTATGGCCCCGATATTGCGGACCACAAAGGGACCCTGGCTGCGGCTGGACTGGCGGTGTATCTCTCTGGCCACTAGATCCTTGCCGGTACCGCTTTCTCCCAGAATGAGTATGGGCAGGTCTGAATGGGCAAATGTAGCTATTTCTGTTTTAAGCGTTTGAATAGCCGCTGATTCTCCGATAAGCGCAAATTCTGTGTTGTCCTGGGAAATGGATGACAGGATTATCTTTTTTAAGCGATGCCGTAACATGGAAGCTGTATAAGGCTTCGATAGAAAATCCTTTGCTCCCAGCCCTAAGGCTCGAACGACATAGATGGGATCCGCATGGCCCGAAAGCATGAGAACAGGCGGCGGGTTTGCTATTTTACCGATTTCGGACAAAAGCTCAAACCCGTTTCGTTTAGGCATCTGCAAATCCAGAATGACCGCGTCGGGTTGGTATTTTGTAATTATTGGTATTGCATGAAGGGGTTTATTGCAGGTGATTACATGGTATGTATCGATGAGTTGCAGCGTGAGTGCCTGAAGCTGCTCATCCGCATCATCGATACATAGCACGGAATACATAGTTACCCCCTGCGGAACAGTTTGTAATATAATAACAGAATCTTGTAATATAGATAGGGGAAAATTCTAAAAATGCGCAGCGGGTTTTGTATGGTATAGCCAATCCATTCAAGCCCCCGTTCAAAGGTTTTCTTGCCCGGCCGTTTTTTCCGTTCTGCAAAAACATCAAAAAGATCACTGCACCAAATTTGTATGCCCGGTCCGAAATTTCCCTTGTTGCGGGCGAGCCATCGCTCATCTCCAGAAACCCCTTTAGCCACAAGAAGCAGTGAAGGGCCGGCTTTCCTGATTGCGGTTAAAATGGTGTTTTCTTCGGTTCGCTTAAAGTCTCCGGTACAGCGCCCTACTATCCGCAGCCGCGGAAAGGTATGCCGCAAATTGCGTTCTGCCTGTTTAAGGCTTTTAAGCCGAGAACCCAAAAGGTACACCGATTTACCCCGTTCTTCTAAGGCGGTGAGGGTTTTAATGAAAAACTCAAAGGGCATAATCCGATGCACCGTTTTTCCTGTTAAAAACCGGATGCCGCCGACGATGCTTTTTGATATGGGGATAACCAAGGCTGCGTTTTGCACATAGGTTCGGTATTCATTGTTTTTTCTCGCCCTGAGCAAATCCCAAAGAGAAAGGAGTACAATATGATTGCTTCCGCCCTGTTCCAGCAGGGTATATAAAATGTCCGGAAGTTGTTCAATGGACACGTTGCTGATTTTAACTTTCAGGCAATTTATCTGTTCGACAGATTCCATGATGCTTTCTCCAGTAGCAAAACTTGGACTGCGGCTATGGCATATATGGCGGCCGTTTCGGTCCGTAGTACATTTGCGCCGAGCAGCAGGGGCTTAAAATTGTGGGCCATAAATTCGGCCGCTTCTTCTTGGGAAAAGCCGCCCTCTGGCCCCACAACGATAAGGACCGTTTCGGCATTTCCCTCAAGATATCCATGCA
>JAIWNU010000199.1 GCA_020216655.1 Treponema sp.
TAGAAAAGCATGGAGCTTATTCAGTTCTAATTCGTCCTTTGGATCTACCTGTTCATAATCTTCTGGATTGCTGAATATCAAAGGCAGTATTCCATAATTAATAAGGTTTGCTTTGTGAATACGAGCAAAGGATTTTACGAGCACTGCCTTGACCCCTAAATACATGGGCGCCAATGCTGCATGTTCCCGGGATGATCCCTGGCCGTAATTGCTGCCTCCAACAATCACGCAACTGCCTGCTTCTTGTGCCCGTTTCCAGAATTCCGGATCCAGCCGGGTAAATACATATTTGGATATTTCTGGAATATTGGAGCGCAGGGGTAATACCTTTGCCCCTGCGGGCATGATGTCATCGGTGCTGATATTATCTCCCGTTTTTAGAAGCACCGGGAGCCGCACTGAATCGGCAATTGGTTCGGGGCGGGGGCAGGGTTTTATATTAGGACCCCGTTCTATAACTACCTCTTGTGCTTCTTTAAGCGGAAGCGGCGGAATGAGCATCCCATCCCCCGCAATAGCTATTCCTTCTCTTAAATAGCGGTCAAGGTTAGATTTCTCCATTTTAAACTGGTTGGGGTCGGTAATACAGCCGGTGAGAGCTGCCGCAGCGGCAGTTTCCGGCGAACTGAGGTATACCTTTGCGTCTGCGGTCCCGGACCGGCCTTCGAAGTTCCGGTTAAAACTTCTTACACTTACGCCACCTGATTTAGGCGCAAAACCCATACCGATACAGGGGCCGCAGGCGCTTTCCAAAATACGAAAGCCCGCTCTAATGAGTTCTCCCAAAATACCAGCCTTTTCAGCTGCTAAAAGGGTTGTCCTGCTTCCTGGTGCAATACCTGCTGAAACACGGGGATCGATGACTTTTCCTTTAACGAGAGAAGCAACAGCGGCAAGGTCTTCCAAAGAAGAATTGGTACAGGATCCAATCACAACCTGGTCGACCGGGAGACCTGCAATCTGGGCTACCGGGACCACATTGTCCGGCGAGTGGGGTTGGGCAATCATGGGCTTAAGTTCATCAAGGTTAATTTCTATGATCTTATCATAGGATGCATTTGGATCTGCTTGGAGAGAAACCCATTGATTTCCCCGGCCTCTCATTTCAAGGAAAGCTTTTGTTTTTTCATCGGAAGGAAAAAGCGATGTGGTTGCCCCAAGTTCCGCGCCCATATTGCAGATGGTAGCCCGCTGGGTTACCTGTAATGATGCAACTCCTTCGCCAAAATATTCATAAATATTACCTACTCCGCCTTTTACCGTTTCTCGGCGCAGCAGTTCAAGGATAATATCCTTAGCGGACGCAGCTCCCTTAAGACTGCCAGTCAGTTTTACACCGACTATTTTGGGCATGATTAAATGAAAGGCGCCTCCGCCCATTGCAACCGCTACATCAAGGCCCCCGGCTCCGATGGCAAGCATACCGAGGCCGCCGCCGGTAGGTGTGTGGGAATCAGAGCCCAACAGGGTTTTTCCTGGCAACCCAAAACGTTCTAAATGGACCTGGTGGCAAATACCGTTTCCAGGCCGGGAAAACCAGATGCCATAACGGGCTGCAACACTTTGCAGGTATCGATGGTCATCCATGTTTTTCCAGTCTTCCTGCAAGGTATTATGGTCCACATAGGATACAGAGACTTCTGTTTTAACTCGATCCAGCCCCATTGACTCGAACTGAAGGTATGCCATGGTACCTGTTGCATCCTGGGTCAATGTTTGATCTATTTTTATAGCAATTTCAGCGTTTTTTTCCATTTTTCCATCAACAAGATGTGCCTTGATGATTTTTTCAGCAACGGTTAAGCCCATAATATAACTCCTCTAGCCTGATATTATAGACCAGAACCGCTTCTGTCCATAGTTATATAAGAATTTGCGTTTCCCTTTGACGTTATACAAAGGAAATAGTAAAATGATACAAATGAATGCTTTACGAAATTGCATAGTATGCGTGCTATTGGGTCTAACAATCTCCTGTTCTATTAAGAATATTAAGAATATTAAGAAGGAAAGTACATCTCAGACCGTTACTGAAAATAATAACACCTCAGCAATAAAACCTATTACGGTCCCCACCGTAGAAATGAAAAGCCTTGCCTCCGCGGAACCGGTGAACAAATCAATCTCAATAACTGCAGATTTAGCAATCCCCAATAAAAATGAAATACCGCGTCTGCCTAAAGACTTTTCAATAGGTGACCTTGGACAGGGAAATGTTCCACTTCCGGTATATGATGCAGCGCGGGACTACTGTAACCGGCTTGTCTCTTCGCAATTTTCAAAGCAATTATTGAATTTTTTGCCTGTTCAAGAACAAGATAAAATTGCAGAAATGGTTAAAACAATAAATCCGCTCCAATATCGTATTGGCGGGGGAAGGCTGGAAGGGGAGGGCCGTTATTCTTTTTTAATAAGGATTCTCGGCCAAAACACAGCTGCTTCAGGGGCAGTATATGTTCATCTGGTTGACTCCCTATGGATTGTCGATGACTTATTATTGGAAATAGATACCAAAACCGCATTTGATCCTTTGCAGTATAAATATTTCCTTTAGGAGTACATAAGGAGCAGCCCATGGCCACACCGATTAAAAGGATAGAAAAAGATTTTCTCCTTAAAGTTTTATTTGATGAACAGATACCGATTATGGTCTTTTATAATAAAAACGAATATACCGTGGTTGTTGAAAAGCCGCCCAAACAGGAGCTATTGCTTAGGGCTAATAAAGCTATCCCTGGTTTAAAGATAGGACAAAAACTTTCATTGGTTTTTGATTACAGGGGTCAGGTTATTACTTTTTCCGCAAAGGTCTTATCTATAAAAGAGAATGCAATCACCACGGAAGCACCCGAGTTTTTGTATAAAAACCTTGATCGTTCCTATTCCCGGGTTCCAACCCCATCAGATTTGGTGGTCCACCTTACTTTCCATGGAGATCGGTATAACCTTAATTTCCCAAAGATCCAGGAATATGAGCAGGATGATATAAATGTTTTGATGGATGAATTTGATCCAAAGGATATAAAACAACTTGTAAACCAGCTTGCATCATGGGCACAAGAGAATTCCTCTGGTTACAAGCTTGTCATGTTTAAGGAAAATAAACCAAATACTTTAGAAGAAAAAATAATAGCCGAAACGGGCAAAGCCCTTTTCATTCCTTCAACTCAAACAGATCTTCCTAAAATAGATCCGTATCCTAAAAAGAAAATCATTACAGAAGATATATTTAAACGGTACCTTGAGAGTTCAGGGGTAGATAAAGTATATGTGGAAGATGCGCTCGCCCGATTTATTAAATCTAAACGCGACGGCGGCATATATTCCGATGCATGGGTCCCTATTCTGTTTCAGGAATATGTGATTGGATACATACATCTTTGGATAGAAGCGGAAAATAAGCCTCCTTTCGATTTTAGCATCCTTGATACGCTGTATCAGTTTACAAAAGTCCTTGCCTTTTCACTCAAAGAACATGGATATTTTGAAAGAGGCAAGGTAAAGAAAGAATCCTTCCAAGGAAAAGTTGTGGATATCAGCGCTTCAGGTATGCTCTTTGCCTATCCGCATTCATCCCTCTCATCTGCCTTACTGGTAGACTCCGAACTCGATGTAGATCTTATAACTCCAAAGCGTACGATAAAAACCAGTGCTAAAATTGTTCGACGTTATAATGATGCTTCGATGGGTTATTTTGGCTGCAGGTTTACCCTTATAGAACCAGAAGATTTGCGATTTCTTTTTGAATACATTTATGGCAGACCCTTTACCGATCAGGATGCATCATTTATTGCTGGAAAGGTATAAAAAAATAGGGATGTCCTTAACCTATTTGACATCCCCTTAATAATAGCTGTAATAGTGTTTTATTCTTCGAGCGAAATCCCGTGGCGTCGTTTGGGGAACGTCTTTTTCATGGCGACCCCGTTTCGTTTATCGTTATAAACAAAACCGCCATTCCAATACTCAAGGGCTGCAAAGAGGGCATTTCCGCCGTCTAAATCATCGCTTTTCTCGGTTCGGAAGGATACATAGTTCCCCAGTTCTTCGAAATTCTGGGCATGTAGTAATTCAATTCGCTTACGATTGAATTCGTTCCATTTTTCCAAATCCTTGAAACCTTCGCCTTCATCTTCAACAATCAGACGAGCTTCTTCGGGGCTAAAATAATACCAAACGCGGACCTTTTTGCTTATATCGCTGTGATTTCCATGTTTAACCGCATTTTTTATAATTTCGGAAATTTGCTGCTCAAGAAGGTTTAATTCCTTGATTTCAGGCGGTGCAGATTGGACGATCAGAAGGGTAAAATACCTAATTTGTCTGAAATCGGAAGGGAATTCCTTATAGAGCATGTTCGTTTTATCAAAAAGAGGGGATGAACCGTCAGCCTTAAGTTCCTTAATTTGTTCCATATATCTGTCCTTTTAGCGTGTTTTTAGCCTTCCATCTGTTTCAAAGCTTCTTCAAGATTTGAACTAATTGGGAAATAGCCCATCAGTTTAGTAAGCTCAATAACCTTTTTTACCGAACCGTGTATATTGGTAATTGTCAGCTTAAGGTTCATTTTTTTAATGGTAGAGCAAATATAGATAAGAGCTCCTATTCCGCTTGAATCGATATAATCGACTCCTTCCAGATTGATGATGAATTTAGCTACCTTTTTTTCAAGCATCTTCATGACAAGCTCTTTGAGCTTATATGAATTGTACAGGTCCATTTCTCCCTGTACATCGATGATATACGTTTCATCGTTCTTTCTGATTTTAAGTTCCATAAATACCTACTCCCTCGAAGTTATTATTTGGTTTTCACCACCAAAACTGTCTGATCATCATGTTGTTTAGTATCACCCATAAAGGATTTAATATCCACCTTGATTTTCTGCGCTATTTCTACCGCAGAAAGATCATGGAATTTATGCAGCAGGGTTGTCAAGCTTTTTATACCATACTGCTTCCCCTTTCCATTTATAGCTTCAATGACACCGTCAGTATAGAAGATTAAAACATCCTCTGGTGCAATAGTAAAGTGGGTGCTTTTGAATTCGGTGTTTTTCTCTACACCTATTGGTACACTCTCTGCATCTATCGCATCTACGAGCCCTAAGTTATTGCGCCAAATGAGCAAGGGGCGATGTCCCGCATTTGCATATTCGCAGGATCCTGTGAGGGGATTTACACATAAGATTTGCAGTGTGGCGAAGTGATCAATATCAATTTTTCCAGTAATTCCCCGGTTTATCCAAGAAAGGATCGTGGCAGTGTTTTTATTGGTATTGGTGATGAGGTGCAGAATAGCTCTGATCATGACCATTATAAGGCTTGCTTGAATTCCTTTGCCTGCCACATCTCCAATGACTATATAGATACGTTCCTTGCTCACCGGAATTACATCGTAATAATCGCTATATACCCCCCAAGCGCTTTCAGAAAAGGTTCCAAAAGTAAGATTGGGTAATTTAGGCAGCTTTTTGGGCCGGAGGGCTTTCTGAATGTCCTCAGCAATGCTTGCAGCCCTATCAATGTCTGATCGTTCTGACACATCCTGGAAAGAATAAATGGTGTTGATAATAACCGAAGCAAAACCCGCCAGAAGTGTAGCCTTGTCGAAATCCTTATCTGTAAAGACAGGCGAAGACTTTTTGCGTGTCAGGATGGCAACACCAATGATGCGTTCTTCTATAAGAAAGGGAACTCCAATAAGGCTCCCAATAGGAAAAGAGGGGTGAATGACAATTCGAGAGTCTTTGTCGGGATCTGTAATAAATTGAGCTTTACCAGTTTTAGCAATTTCTCCGATAAGTCCCTGTCCCAGCGGTATTTTAAGATGGGACAACCAGTTTCTAAAGCCCTCTTCGTTTCTCGGAATAGATTCTGGGATTTCCATGATTGGCGGAAATACACCATGTATAGCATAGGCGGTAACCTGGTCTTCAAAATCGTCAACCAAAAGCGTGAGGACCCCATCCGATTCGGTTCCCTCCGCAATAGTTTTAGCCACATATTGCATGAGTTTAGGCAAATCACCGCCGGATCTAAGGGCATCGGAAGAGTTGAGTACAAAATTATACAGCGTATCTACATTGTCAGATAGTCTGTCCCGGTCTTGGATCAGCAGTTCAACCTCTTGGTTGCTGTACTGCAAAAGCAGCCATATAAAACCAAGATACTGGAGTGGATATACAGCAATATGCAGTATTGGATATACAAAGGGACCTGCTAGAGAAACCGCAGGAGGAAGCACGATCAATATCGAAATAAGCACGGACCGGATCTGGTAAAATCGCTGCATTTTTTGGTTTTGTTCTGTCTTATTGTTTACCAGATATAATCCAGCTCCGGCAGAAACAATTGCAGTAAGGGACAGAACAGGAACAGTTGAGGGTATAATTGCAAGCAAGTGAAGCACCCCAAGGGTAATAGCCACGGAAATAGCGATAAGTCCATAGACAAAAACTAATTTCCGATGAGAATTGCCCAAAAATACAAGTGCTATAAAAGCGGGTATGATAATATCGGTTGCAAGAAACAGTTCATGGGCACCTACGAGGCCCCCAATGCTGTCCCGGATGATCAAAAATATAGTACCCCAAAAAGCCCAGTTTACGATGTTATCCGTATCATGGTGGGCTATATATCGCAACAAGATAACCAGGGATATTTCAAGAAATAACTTGGCTGGCAAGGCTGTAGAAAGTAGCTGATGAAAAACCTCTGAAAGCATCATTAATACCCTGATTAGTTCAAAATAAAAAAATATTATTAAAAATCTCCAAAATACACCTTATTAAAGTGTACCATTGAAGCAATAAGTCGTCAAGCAAAAGAAAAATCCGCTTTTGGTGTGTAAACAGACATGGTACCCCCCTGGGCCTACCCCGATCCAACGGATAGGGATAGAATAGGATAAATAAACAACTCTTCAACAGGA
>JAIWNU010000200.1 GCA_020216655.1 Treponema sp.
AAAGAAATACCCCGGCAGGAAAGAGGCTTATATGTGCAAACCATGTTTCATCGGTCTCTGCAATCTTTTTAAGTGCCCCCAGGTAATGCCGCATGGCCGTAAGCGAGGTTTCCCCTGACTGTGAAAGCAGGGTTTCCAAACTCAAACCTTCAAAATCATCGCCGTAAATCACCATGCGGCCCTGATATTCTGCGGTACCTTCAGGTTTCCAGGTATTAAGTGCCGTATCTACAATAAGGCCCCGGCTGTTCATTAAATTGCCAAGCCGGGCCTTCGCAAATGCCTGGGGACTCAAGCCGGTGTCGAAACCAAGGACCCTGCGGCCCTCGGTTTCGAATCTGAGTACTAAGTCTGCGGACTGTTCTTCCATATAGCTTAGCGGCCCCTTGGTGAATAGAGATAGCGGAAGTAGTCCATATCGGTAGACAGGGTCTTGTTAAATTTCGGCAGGGTCGTTTTATAGGATTCTATGCTGCGCCAGAATTCAAAGAATTCCGGATCCTTGCTGTAAGCCTGGGCATAAATCTTGGTAGCTTCCGCATCGGCGGTTCCCTTGATCTTTTCTGCCTTTTCGTAGGCTGCAGAAAGGAGGCTCCTCCGTTCATTTTCGAGTTTGCCTTCCCATTCGGCCTTTTTACCCTCGCCGAAGGACCGGAATGCCTGGGCAATCTGGCTCCGTTCCTTGATCATCCGGTTGTACACACTCTGGGTCAGTTCATCAGAATATTTTATCTGCCGGGGCACCACATCGATAAGCTCAATACCGTATTCGGGTACCAGCTTCCGCGAAAGATTCAGCATTTCTTCGGCCAACTTACGCCGGCCTTTCTGAACCTCTTC
Organism: Treponema sp.; assembly: GCA_020216655.1. GTDB lineage: Bacteria > Spirochaetota > Spirochaetia > Treponematales > Breznakiellaceae > Gracilinema. The sequence goes on from JAIWNU010000200.1 coordinate 841, forward strand.
GTAGGTTACGTCGGTTTTGGTAAAGGCCGAAAGCTGTCCTGCATCCTGGTCGCTGCCGACTTCGAAATTTTCTGTACTTCCCTTGGTTTCGCGGATAATGTTGGAATTACGCACCGTTTCCCGGAGCCAGTTTTCTGCGATAATGGTCCTTACTGCCGAATCGATGACGTCTCCTAATCTGGCATAGGCTGATTCCAGGTTGCCAATAGATTCGTAAAATTTCTTGGGGTCCGAAATTCGCCAGCGCGCTATGGTATCAACCCAAATAAACTGATTTTCCTTGGTAGGGATTCGCTGTTTTTCTCCATCCCAGCTCATTATTTTTTTGGGGTATTTAATGACGTCATCCAGGAAAGGGGTCTTTAGGTGCAGCCCTGCGTCTTTTTTTACCTCCACTATCTGGCCGAGCCGGACTATCACCGCCTGCTCGCCTTCGTCGAGTGTGTAAAAAGGACCGGCCACCAGAACCGCAATAAGCAGCACTGCAATGACAACAAGTATACTAATCAGGCGTTTCATTATCGTACTCCTTGGGTTTTACCAGCGCTGGTACCAGAATTGTCTAGGTTCATCATGGGAAGAAAATTCTGGAACCGCCGGTCGATGAGGGTGGTGCCGGATTCGTCTTTAAAGACATTTTCCACCATTTCATAATAGAGCCGCCGCCTTGTAATATCCGGCGCTTTGCGGTATTCGTCGTACACTGCATTAAAGCGGGCCACATCGCCGCGGGCAACGTTGACCCGTTCAGACGCATAACCTTGAGCAATCTGAATAATTTTATCGGCCTCACCCTGGGCTTTGGGAATTTCCTTGTTATAGGATTCTTTTCCTTCGTTGATGAGCCGGTTCATGTCCTGTATAGCCTTGTTTACGTCTTCGAAGGCCGCCTGGACACCCTCGGGGGGTACAATGTTCTGCAGTTTAACCGCAATGACTTCGATACCGAGGCCGTACTGCTTAAAAGTATCATTCATGAGCTGGATTGCCTCGACCTCGATGGTGGTCCGCTGGGAACCGATGACATCGAGAATGGCCCGGTCTCCTACGAGCATATTGATGACCGAGCGGGATACATCACGGATTGTGTCGGTCCTGTCTTTTACATTGAAAAGCCAGGCTCGGGGATCTACGATACGGTACTGGATAATCCATTCCACATCGACAATGTTTAAGTCCCCTGTGAGCATGGTAGATTCATCTGGAAATTTTTGGTCCGAATAGATGGTACTTACCCCTGCCTTGACGGTCCTAAAACCGAATTGTTCTGTCTGAACAACCTTTGTTTTTACCTGGTATTGTTTGTCAATGCCGAAGGGCAGTTTGTAATGCATACCGGGTCCGTTGGTGGTTAGGTACTTGCCAAACCGGGTCACCACCGCTTCTTCGGTCTGGTCAACGATGTAGAAGCTGGTACTCAGAAAAATAATGGCCCCAATGGCAACAATGGCAAGGATTATCGTTGTTGGTCCGAGCCATTTAGGCATTGGCTGATACGTTGCGTTTCGCATGCAAAGCCTCCACTTTTATGCTGACATCTTGAGATGTCCGATTCTCAAGAATGACATGGGCCCATCCTCTTGAATCTTTAGAAAAGGTATCCCCTTGATGCGTCTTAGTCAAGGAAAAAGCTTAAAAAGGTGGGGGCTTTACAATATACTCGTTTTTTTTGTATTCTATTGTCATTTAAGGAGTAAGCCCATGGTATTTCCCCTGGAACAATTAGTAGAATATGACGGAAACATGTATGAAATCACCTGCGCAGCGTCCCGGCGGGCCTACCAGCTTTCCATGATGAAGGATCCTGAAATAGAACGCAACGATGGTAAGGTTGTTTCCCTTGCGGCCCGGCAAGTGTTTACTCAGCAGATAGAATTCCGTCTGGAAGCCTAAGTCTCCCATGATACCGGACCGGACTAAGGATACACCCCTTATCCCGGTGGTCCTGCTCTTTGGTCCCACCGCCTCAGGAAAAACAGACATCCTTGAACATCTCTTTACTGGTTCCCATGCGATTGCTGAGGCGGAAATTGTTTCCGCCGATTCTATGCAGGTCTACCGCGGCATGGATATCGGTACTGCAAAACCTGGAGCGGAACTTCGTTCCCGTTTGCCCCATCACCTGATCGATATTTGTGATATTAAAGAGCAGTTTACCGTCGGCGATTTTGTACGCCATGCGGATCAGGCTTGTCTCGATATTTTTAGCCGGGGAAAACTGCCGGTCGTTTCTGGCGGCACGGGGTTTTATTTAAAAAATTTTGTTCTTGGTCTTCCGGAAGCTCCTCCGTCTGATGCGGATATCAGGAGCGCATTAAAAACAGAATTGGAAAACAACGGTGGTGCTGCGCTTGTGGAAGAACTGCAAAGGGTTGATCCGGTCAGTGCTGGCCGGATACATCCAAATGATACCTACCGGCTTTTGCGGGCCCTAGAAGTATACCGTTTAACAGGGAAGCCATTGAGCAGTTTTTCCGTTTCGGGGAGCTCTGGTCATCCTAATGGAGGAGACCGGCCCCCCTACCGCTTTTTGCTCATCGGTATCCAGAGAAACCGGGAAAATTTATACCAGCGCATCAACCAACGAACCCATGAGATGTTTCTCCGGGGCCTCAGCGAAGAGGTTGCAGGCCTCGTTGCCCAAGGCTATACCAAAACGGATCCGGGGATGCGGGCTATTGGATACCAGGAGTTTTTTCTGGAAGACGGTACACTCTGTTCTAACCTGGCTCTCGTTGAGGCGCTTGTTGCCCAGAATAGCCGCCGTTATGCAAAACGGCAAATAACCTTCTTCTCTGCCTTACAGGGTGTACACTGGATAGCGGCCGATAATGCTGATACCATTGATGAATTGCCTGCACATATTGCGACATTGGTAAAAGAGTTTATTTCACAGTAACAATCATAAAGTTAAATCTATCCCATGATGAGAAATTACTGCGTATATGGTATACTAGTATCAAAGGGGTTTCATTATGAATGAAATCTATGAACTAGTTCTGGTTGATGACGAAATAAAGGTTACAGAAGCCCTTGAGCGGGAAATTAGGCTTGTTTTTTCTGGTTAACAATTTTCTGTAAAAACCTTTAATGATCCGGTAGTTTCTGCTGAATATATTGCAAATCATGCTGATACTATCTTTCTTGTCATTTCGGATCTGAGAATGCCAGTCATGAGTGGTAGTGAATTGCTTACCTTTGTGAGGGCGACCTCATCAGAAATACAGACCGTACTGCTTACGGCATATTCAGATATTGAACAAATCCAAAAGGCTATCTCTGCATCCATACAAAGTCTCTTATTTAAACCCTGGACTAGAGAATCATTAAAAGCTGAAATTAACAAAGCCTTTGATATATGGAATGTACGCCGGGAGAATAGAATTCTGACATCCCGTATTGATGCCATGCTCCGAGAAGCAGGGGATTTTCAGAAAAACCTGTTTGCTTCAAGCATCCCTGCCATTCCAAATCTCCAAATAGATGTATCGTTTATCCCTGTAGAGACCTTTCATTGCGGAGGAGATTTTTTCGAGTTCCGCCGTGGTGCCAATAATAATGTCTTTGTGATATTAGGCGATGTTTCAGGCCATGGCCTCAAATCTGCCATGGTTGCAGTTATGCTTAAAACAGCCATGGATGATCTTTTAAATAGCAATCCTAAATTGCCGGAACATCCAGAACTTTTTTTATCAGCCTTAAACGCATATTATTACCGGTTATTGAAAAGCGCTCCTGAAATTCTTGTGGGAATTGCGGTATTGAATATCAACACAGACACTGGCCAGCTTGTTTTGGCTATTGCGGGCCTTCCGAGTATTCTCAGGATGCACCGAGAAGAGGCGGAAATGATAAGCAGCGGTAATCCTATGCTTGGGGCTTTTTTAGAGGCTAACTTTTCCAAAATTGAGCGGCAGTTCTCTCCCGGGGATCATTTGTTTATCTATACCGACGGGCTCATAGAATCGGTTCCTCATTTCTATTCCATGGGTGACAAAGAAATTATATCCATTGTGCGTTCTGAGATAGAAAAACCGATAGAGCATATGGTTTCCGCTTTCCGTGCCACCCTGCCTGAAGCTTGTTTTACCGACGATGTAAGCCTTATTTCTATACGGTATTGTTCGGAGAAATCTGGTGAGTAACGGATTTGAGCTGTTTATTAACATAGCTCCTGTCGCAATCGTTATTCTTATAGTAGCTATACTCACCGTATTGCCATACCGTAAAGAGCCAGCAGCACAATCTCTTTTATGGTATCTTAGCCTCTGTATTTGGCTGCTTGTGACCAATATTGGTGAACTGATCGCCCCTCCCGGAAATGCGACTGTCATCTTTGCTAAATTAGAATATATTGCCTTTTTATATATCCCTATTGCATGGCTATCATTCAGTTTGAGGTTTACTGGCTGGATTAAAAGAAATATCAAACCACTTATTTTATCAGCAATCAGCGGTCCTTTTATTGGTATTCTTATCGTGTTTACGAATGAATGCCATGGCCTTTTGTGGCAAGAGATTTATTTCTATCAATGGAAAAACCTTTCTGTTCTAAAACCCCATTATGGTCCTCTCTATTGGGTTGCTTTTGCATATTCATGGCTGAGCATCGGAGTTGGATGCCTTATTATATTCCGGTCCTATTTTAAGGGTGAATCTTTGTATCACCGACAGTCCTTGTGGATCGTTGCGGGGACATTGCTTCCGGCGATGACTAGTATCATCAATGTAACCCGTCAATATCATGGCATTATTAAGGATTTTACACCCATTGGGTTTGCTGCATCAGGTGTATTTTTCCTGATTGGTATGTATTTTCACCGGCTGTTCTGGATCATGCCAGTTTCCCGGGGTGCAATGCTTGAGGATATTGATGTCGGAATTATTGTGCTTGACCGGAAAGGCCGGGTAGTGGATCACAACAAAAGCGCAGATAGGCTTTTAGCCCTCGATGAAGTAATGGTTGGTAAAGAATGTTTTCAATTTCCTATGTTAAACACCTTTCTTAAAGAAATATCTTATGTGCCAGGCGTTCCAATTATTGAGCCACAAACCGGGCAGGCGTTTATCAATAATCGCTATTTAAAATGTACTATGCAATCCAGCGGTACACCTTTGAATGGAACTATATTGATTTTTGAGGATATATCTGCGCAAGTTTCATTAGCTAATGAAAATATATATATAAAAAATGAATTTATGAAACGGGAGAAACTAGCTTCAATCGGTCAGCTTGTTGCAGGGCTCGCCCATGAGATAAATAATCCTTTAGGTTATATCAAAAGTGATATCCGTTCATTCAAGGATTTGTTGGAAAAACTAAAGTATTTGAACCAATCAGGGGAAATGGAAGATTTGTATAAAGAGATACTTTCCATTTCATCGGGGATCTATGAAGGCTTAAGCCGTATCGAAGAGGTTACTCGATCTCTATTGCAATATGTCCGAAATGATCCCATCGATTTTAGTTTTGAAACCGCATCTCTTCATGATTGTATCGATTCCACGCTGAGTGTACTAAAAATAGAATTCCAACGCTTGGCCGAAATTGTTCGCATCTATGGGGCTGTTCCTCCTATACTCATGCAAAAACAGGCAATTAAACAGGTCTTTTTTAATCTTTTTTCCAATGCTCTTCAGGCGATAGAAACTTCCTATGCTGAAACCGGGAAACGGGGGGTATTGGAGATTCGTACCGGTGCTGACAACAACATTGTATGGTGTGAGGTAATGGATACCGGTAAGCCAATACCGTCCGAGCAGGTGAATAAAATATTTGATCCTTTTTTTACGACAAAAGAATCAGGTCTCGGTACCAGAATTGGGTTAGGACTTTGCAAAGACATTATTGAAGCCAGGCATAAAGGGTAGCTCACTTTAGTTTCTCCAGATCCTGTAACATTCAGGATTGAGCTACCTCTAAAGAGATAGGTAGGATTCATTGACCATCGCCCCCTTGACCTTTTATCATCTCTCATACATACTGTTCTAAGGTTTGTTGCCAACTGGCTACGAGGTACCACCTGTTCGGTTCGACGGGATTCATCTTACTGCAAAGGAGACTCTGAAGTGCCCTGCGGAA
>JAIWNU010000201.1 GCA_020216655.1 Treponema sp.
AATATGGAATCTTTTCCCAGGTTCCAGCCAATCCAGAGATCCGACTCTCCTTCGGAAATCGTAATGGACCTGAAGCGGCCGCGCCCCATGGTTTCGCGGTAAAAACGATGGCGGTACAGGGCGCTTATTCTCCAAAGTCCAGGGCAAAGCAGCCCATGGGACAAGCTTTGACACAGCCGCCGCAGGCAATACACTTGTCTCGGTCTACTACCAGTTTCCAGCTTGTTCTATCCATGGTAATGGCGCCTGAAAAACAGACCCCGGAACAGCCGCCACAATCGATACAGCGCTCTTCGTTCCAGCTTAAACGTTTGGCCACATTTACCCAGGTTACGCCGATGGAGTCGAGCCATGCGAGGGCTGAATCAAGCTTAGCTTCGTTTTCAGCATCCAGTTCTACCAGGAGATTCCCTTCTTGGCCGGGGGAAATTTCGGCCCGCAAAATGTTTACCCGGATATCAAAGTCTTTTGTAAGTTTCCAGAGTATCGGTTCAGAAACGGTTTCTGCCGAATAGCCTAACACATATTTACCAGCCATTATGCCCTCCGGTCCCGAATGATAGAAAGTCCCTGTACGCGGCTCTGTTCAGGCAGGAGCCGTGCCGGAGGCGTCAGGGGGAACTGGCCCTTGAGGACCAGGTCTTTTAGGGTTTCTGCCAGGAGCCGGGCCCGGCGGTAACTGGAAAGGGGGGCTGTACGCACCTTTTTGCCCCTCAGCTCGATGCTGCCCGACATGAGATCCCGGTAATTGACCCGTGCCAGGGCTGGGTGCCCGTCTATGCCGTAGTCGCAGAGGCTTGTCTCGATATCCTCATTACGGATCATGACCCGGTAGGCCATATCTTCGTCCAGGACCGGAATGGCAAAACCGACTCCCACATACATGGTAACCCCGTATCTTTCGTAATAGCCCGCCCGTATCCAATCGGCGGACATTTCCTTGGCGTTGCCCACCAGCATGAGGGTCCTGGCGTTAGAAAGGGGAATGCCATGATCATTGACCGGTTTTTCCGTATTGAACTGGGTGCCGTTCCATGCCACCGAACCTACCGCTCCGCCCAAAAATACTGGAGATCCAATACCGATAGTTCTCAGGTACGGGTCATTGAGGAGGGGCGAGAGACAGCCTGAGGTGGAGTAATTTACGTTCATGAATGAGGGAAGGAGGGTCCCCATATAGGTATACAGGGTCTTATGGGTTGAGTTTGTGGCCGCAGGATAGTTCTGGTAGGCGTTCCGCGGGTTAGTGAGGATCATTTCGTTGACCCGGTCTTTATGGATAAAGGTGGCTATGTCTTTCCTGGGATAGCAGTCGGTGCCTTTGGCATGGGCTTCCAGGTAGACTTCTTCGCCACGGATAAGTTTTTCGATGATATGGGCTCCACCAAAGCGGCCATCGTCGGGGCGGGTTTCGGTGGCTCCGATATAGGCATCTACCGCGGCTACTCCGCCGAATACGGGTACCCCGTCCAGCGTGATATGTTCCATACGAATGGGAGGTTCAGGATGCCCAAAATTGATGAACATTCCAGAGGAGCACATGGCTCCAAAGGTCCCGGTGGTCACCACGTCTACTTTTTGTGCCACCTCCCGGGGACTCTCTGTTTTGGCCAGTTCAGCGGTCTCCTCCGCGGTCAGTACCACTGCTTTTCCCGCTGCAAGGCGCTGGTTAATTTCATCCCAGCTTTTTTTTATTTCCCCCATGCTGTTACCCCCGATGTATGGTCTCGTGAATGGCCCTCAGGGCCTTCGCTTTGTCTTCTTTCTTTACAATGACGTACATTGCAACAGGACTGGCTCCCGCCTGGGTAAGGAGTACATTGATACCTCCTTCTGCGAGAGCGCCGAATACTTGGGATGCAAGCCCCGGCGTATGACGCAGTCCGTCTCCCACCGCAGCAATAATGGCGATGTCTTCAAAGTGCTCCACCGCCACCACCGACGGCACCGATTCGGAGCGCAGCACCGCCAGTGCCCGTGAAAGGTCCTTTTTACGGAACAATAGGTTGATGCTTGTCTGGCTCGTAATGACGCTGCTGATGTTAATACCCGCCGCATCGAGCCCCGCGGTGGCCCGGGCCAAAATACCGGGCCGGCTTCCTACGCCGGGACCTTCGAGCCGCACAATGCCAATGTCCTCTGTGGCGGCTACGCTTTTAAGGCTTGGTTTCCCCTGTTTCGTCGGGCCTACCAGGGTGTAGGGCTCGATATTTCCATCAAACTGTTCCACATTCATGACCCGAATGGGGATTTGGTCCTGCTCAAGGGGTTCCACGGTCCGAGGATGGAGCACCTTGGCCCCGAAATAGGATAGTTCTGCTGCCTCTTCATAGCTTACAAAGGGTATAGTCCGGGAATCCGGGATAATCCGCGGATCCCCCGACAAGAAGCCGTCCACATCCTTCCAGAGGTCAAGGCTTTCTGCGTGAATGGAACGGGCAATGACAGCGGCGGTATAATCTGAGCCGCCTCGGCCAAAAATGGCGATTTTGCCTTCCCGGGTAAGGCCGTAAAAACCTGGTATGACCGGGGTAATATCAGGGGTAAGTATTGATGGCAGTCTTTGGGCGCAGGCTGAAAGGTCCGCCGCGGCGTTTCCGAAGGCCCCGTCGGTAAGGAGCCCCATGGTTTCGGGCAGTATTTCCTGGGCAGGAAGCCCCGCCTTGCGGAGTACCGCTGCCACAATTGGGGCGGAAAGACGCTCTCCAGTGGAGACAATCTGGTCCTGGGTAAAATCGGGAACCGCACCGATATAATGTATGCCTACGAGCAGCTTTTTAAGCTGCTCAAGCCGTTCCTGCAGTACTGCCCGGACCGAATTGCGTTCCGCTTCTGATTCTATATGAAGCTTCAGGGCTGTTTCATGAATTTCTTTAAGATCCGAACAGAGCGCATCTGGAGCTTTTTCGGAAAGTATTGCCTCATCGATGCCCCGGATAAGAGCGTCGGTTACGCCTGAAAAGGCGCTCACCACCACTACAAGCGGTGTTTGGTATGCGGCTGCCACCTGGGCTGACCGCTCAATATCTGCGGGGCTCTTCAGGTTTGAACCGCCGAATTTTACTACAATCTGGGCCATAGCTCAGGTATACCTGAACTATGGCCCCTTGTTCAATCGCGCAAAAACCTTTTTATATGAACAGGTTTACCTTTGCCTCCGATGCGGCTTCCATATAGGTAGCTACACCGCCAATTTCAACACCATCAATGAGTTCTTCCTTGGCGACTCCCATGATATCCATAGACATCTGGCAGGCTACCATGCGGACTCCTGCGGTTCGGGCGGCCTGTATCATCTGTTCCAGCTGGTCCACCTGCTTTGCCTTCATGCGGGATTTCATCATGAGGGGACCCATGCCGGCGAAGTTCATTTTGGACAGTGCGAGCTGGCCTGCATGCTTGGGCAGCATCATTCCGAACATTTTGCCCATGAAATCCTTAGCCACATGGGGCTTTTCCTTTCTCATGATGACCGAGAGGCCCCAGAAGGTAAAGAACATGGTGACCTTTTTGCCTACCGCAGCGGCTCCGTTAGCTAAAACAAAGGATGCCAAAGCTTTGTCAAAATCGTTTGAGAAGACGATAAGGCTTGCCGCGTCTGTGCCGGTAGAAACCATCCGTACTCCAGCTCCTGCGGCGGCAGGCCCTGCGGCCTGGGCAGCGGAGATAAGCCGTGACTGGAAAGTGGTTTTTTCGATGACCGCCTCTATCCTGCCTCCTGAATGTTCTAGGCTAACAAGGAGATTCCCCGTCAGTTTTGCCCAGGATTGCACATCCCGGGCAAAGCCCGGATCGGTAGCCGATACAAGGATCCTCGTTCCTTCTTCGGCCTTGTCCATTTCGGTTTTTAGCCGCATGATAGGCCCAGGGCACTGGAGACCGCAGGCATCCACAAGAATGGTTTTCCCCGATCCGCCCTTGGCTATTCCTTCGGGTACTCCCGTGCCTTCCCCATAGGTTACCGTACGGTCTGCCATGGCTTTGGCGAGATTCGGTTCTGCAAAGGTAGCCTTGGGCTTCCAGTCCTTTAGGGCTCCCGGATTGTCCTGTTTTTCCACCGCTGCCGACCAGGTCTTAAAGCCTCCAGTCAAGTTGTAAAGGTCAGTCCAGCCGTTTTGGCGGAGTATCCGCTCGGCTAGATAACCCCGGAGGCCAACCCCGCAGTACACAAGGACCGTCCTGTCCTTGGGCACTTCATTGAGGCGGTTTCTGATTTCCGTATTTGGAATACAAACGGCATCGGGAATGGCTCCAAGCTCAAATTCTTCCCGGGTCCGTACATCAAGCACAAAGGCTCCCTTGGCTCGCAGTTCCTCGAACTGTTTCCAGGAAACCACCTTAGACCGGCCCTGCAGTATATTCTCTGCCACAAAACCTGCCATATTGACGGGGTCTTTAGCAGAAGAGAAGGGCGGAGCATAGACATGCTCAAATTCGCAGAGGTCCGCCACGGTGCCTTCTTTTCGTATAAGGGCGGATATAACATCGATGCGTTTTTCTACACCGTCATAGCCCACCGCCTGTGCTCCGAGGATGCGGGTGCTTTGGGGATCAAAGATGACCTTGAGGGTAAGGGGCACCGCATTGGGGTAATAGCTTGCGTGGTTGTTGGGGTGAATAATAACGGAAACACAGGGTTTACCGATTCTGGCGAGAACCTTTTCATTTAGGCCCGTAGAAGCCACAGTGAGGTCAAAGACTTTTGCGGCAGCCGTGCCGAGGGAACCCTTCCATGCAGGAACCTTATCATCGCCGAATACTATGGCATCCGCCACAAGCCGGCCCTGTTTGTTGGCGGGGCCTGCGAGGGGAGTAATGCCCACTTCGTTGCTTAAAGGATTGCGGAAGGCGATGGCATCCCCCACCGCGCGAATAGCGGGATCGGAGGTACGGAAATGTTCATCAACCAAAATCGCTCCTGCTCCGGGTTTCCCCTGGGGAATCGTTTCCAGACCTGCATCCCGGGCAATTTTAGTGTCCGGCCGGACACCGACGGAGAATATGACCACATCGGTGGGAACCTCGTCTCCGGAAGCGAGTTTAACAAAAATTCGGCTTCCCCGTTTTTCAAAGGCTGAAACACCATCCTTAAGGCGGAGTTCGATATCCTTATCCCGCAGGTGCCGGTGAACCAGGGCGGCCATTTCAAAATCGATAGGGGCCATGACCTGGTCAAGAGCTTCGATGATGGTGACAGCCATGCCCCGGTGGGCCAGATTTTCTGCCATCTCAAGGCCAATAAAGCCGCCGCCAACGACAACCGCCCGTTCGGGCCGCCTCATATCAAGCCAGCTTTTTATATTGTCCACATCGGGTACGGATCTAAGGGTAAAAATGCCTTCCAAATCCAGTCCTGGTATGGGAGGCCGGACCGGTTCAGCGCCGGGAGAAAGGACCAAGGTGTCATATGATTCGGTGTAGGTTTTACCAGTTTTTCGTTCCAAAAGCGTCACAGTTTTTGCAGAACGGTCTATGGATGTGGCTTCGGTAGCAATACGAACATCGACTTTGAGGGTCTGGTTGAATTTTTCCGGGGTCATGACAAAGAGTTTTTCCCGTTCTGATATGACACCTCCTGTATAGTAGGGAAGGCCGCAGTTGGCATAGGAAATGTAATCTCCCCGCTCAACAAGAATAATTTCCGCATGCTCGTCGTTGCGGCGTAGTCTTGCTGCAGTTGTCGCCCCGCCGGCAACGCCGCCGATAATAATGTATTTCGCCATGGTTTACTCCTTCTGTGGCGTTATGAATGACGCAGCTTCTAAAAACTTTCGTTTTTAGAGGTCCCCATAATAGATTCCAAAGCCGGAGGAATATCGATACCTTCGGTCTTCATGTGCAATACTATTTTTCTACCTTTTTCTGTTGGCTGGTTTTGCCAATGACGCCGATCCTCTCTGTTTTGTTTTCGCTCTAGGAGCCCCTTCCGTTCAAGGCTGGCGATAATCCGGGATAGCCGGGAAGGGGAGAGCCCCACATCATCAGCCAGATCGTGGGCATAACGGCATCCTCCGTCGATGGCGCAGAGGACCATAGCCTCAGTTAAACTAACGTGGTAGGTCTCCTGTATGGCCTCTTCCAATTGGGTAATCGAGCGTAAAATATCTTTTAGGGCACATAATTGTCGGTGCATAGTTGTTATGGTGAACAGTTGTTAGAGGCAACTGTTTTATATGGCAATTATATGTATTTTTATCGATATGTCAAGTGTGTATAGAGAATCGGTAGACAGAGCAAGCGGCTTTTCTTATAGTGTACAGTATGCGATACACTATGCGACTTCAGAAAAGAAGTATGGTTTTATTAATAATTTTTCTGATCTTTTCTCAGCCTATTTTTTCTGCTCCCTTCAGAATGATAGGGATAGGGGATCCGCTTTTAGAAGATTACACCTTTCTTATGAGAAATAGCGAAGAAAGCGTGCTTTCTTTGACCCCGCCGTTTTCGAGTGAGGAACTAATTAACGCACTGCGCGGCCTTTCTGTTGCAAACCGGTCTTCAGTCTGGAAAGCAGCCTACGGGCGGATCATGCAGGCTCTGCAGGCGCAGCCTGTTCTTAAAGATGGCGCTCTCGGCTTGACAATGCATCCTGAGTTGGCGGTAGAAGGCCGCTGGCGGTCCAATCCAAATATTGATTGGGTTAGGGACGAAAAGCAAAATCCTGCGGTATTTTCCCTCCCTCTGGAGTTCTTCTTTGCAAATAGCCTGTATGCACGGGGCGATCTTAATCTCCGTAATGATCCTTATTTTTATAACGATAACGAATCAGTTAGTACCAACCTCCCCTTGGATGTCCAAAAACTGGATGCTAACATTCCTTTGAGGGCTTTT
>JAIWNU010000202.1 GCA_020216655.1 Treponema sp.
GATGCGGATCTCCATAGCGAAAACCGCATGATCGGCGTTGCCGGTCTCTATGAGTTAAAATCGTCAACTTCCCGGTTGACTTTTTATAGGAGCTTTCATAATGCAGCAGCGTAACTTTCAGCTTTTAGATAAAACCCTCGGCCAGGTTCTGGAAGAAAAGACCCTAGTCCATCCCCATAAGGAATTTTTAGTATATTCGGACCGGAATCTCCGTTTTACCTATGCCCAGTTTAATGAACGGGTCAACGCCCTCGCCAAAGGCCTCCTTGCTATCGGGCTTAAAAAAGGGGACCATCTGGGAATTTGGGCTACCAATGTGCCTGACTGGCTTACCTTTATGTTTGCCACCGCCAAAATCGGCGTAGTGCTCGTAACTATTAATACCAACTACCGGACTGCGGAGCTTGAATACCTGGTGAAGCAGGCGGATCTTTCCGCCCTGGCCCTGATCGACGGCTGGCGGGACAGCGACTATGTGGCCATGGTCTACGATCTTATCCCGGAACTCCGCCACAGTGAACGGGGCTATTTGCAGAGCAGCCGCTTCCCCCGGCTTAAACATGTCATGTTTATCGGCCAAGAAAAACACCGGGGTATGTACAACACAAGCGAGCTATTGCTCCTAGGCACCCACATTGATGATGCGGTTCTGGAACGGGCAAAGCGTGAGCTCTCCTGCGAGGATGTCATCAATATGCAATATACTTCCGGTACCACGGGCTTCCCCAAAGGCGTTATGCTGACCCACCGGAATATACTGAATAATGGCTATTTTGTGGCTGAAAGCCAGCGGTTCGGCGAAAACGAGCGGCTCTGTGTGCCGGTGCCGCTTTTCCATTGTTTCGGCTGTGTCATGGCGGTGCTGGGAACCTTGACCCACGGGGGCACCCTGGTCATGCTCGAAAGTTTTGATCCCCTCCTGGTGCTGGCTTCGGTGCAGAACGAAAAATGTACCGCCCTGTACGGGGTGCCCACCATGTTTATCGCCGAACTGAACCATCCCATGTTCCCCCTCTTTGATACTTCTTCCCTCCGTACGGGCATTATGGCCGGCGCTCCCTGTCCCACGGAGGTGATGAAACGGGTTATCAACGATATGCACTGCCGGGACATTACCATCGCTTACGGGCTTACCGAGACGTCGCCGGTTATGACCCAGACGACGCCGGAGGACCCCTTTGAGATGAAAGTTGCCTCCGTAGGGCGCCATCTGCCGGGGGTAGAAGTAAAAATTGTTGATCCAGAGACTGGCAAGGATTGTCCGCCGGGCATACAGGGCGAAGTGTGCTGCCGGGGCTACAACGTCATGAAGGGTTATTACAACAAGCCTGAAGAAACGGCGAAGGCTATCGATGCCGATGGCTGGCTCCATTCGGGAGACCTGGGGACAGTGGATTCGGAAGGGTATTTCCGCATCACCGGCCGGATCAAGGATATGATTATCCGGGGCGGCGAAAACGTGTATCCCCGGGAAATCGAAGAATTCCTTTATAACATGGATGGCATCCGGGACGTGCAGGTGGTTGGAGTCCCGAGCAAAAAGTATGGCGAAGAAGTAGGGGCCTTTATCATCCTTAAGGAAGGGGTGACCATGGAAGAGGCTGATGTCCGGGACTACTGTCGGGGTAAAATTTCGCGGCACAAAATCCCCCGCTATGTATTTTTTGTAACCGAATACCCCATGACTGCCAGCGGCAAAATACAGAAATACAAACTGCGGGATCTTTCGTTGAAACTCCTGGAAGAACAGGGGATAATCCCGGAGTAAATGGGCTAAAAACTCCAATATTTACAGAGTACACATTTTCTCTTATACTTCTACAAGGCGGTGCGGCCGATTGTAGTTTGCCGATAGCAGTCGGCCTATAGTAGTCTGTCTATAGTAGTTAGCCTGGAAAAAGGATAAACTGGTGCTGGCTCTTCTTTCTGGAGGTTCCCTGTGGAGCATGGATATAAAATACTTTTATCCCTGTTAACCTTTTTTTGTGTTTCTGGTTTATATGCCAGCGGAGCAGGGCTGAACCTCGGAAAGGGTATTAATATGGGCAATTACCTGGAAGCCGCCGGCCAGGAAGGGGCCTGGACCGGGGGGCTCCTGATTCAGGAAAATGATTTTAAACGGATTCGGGAAAAGGGATTTGATACGGTCCGGATTCCCGTCCGCTGGTCCGACCATTGCCTAAAAACTGCTCCGTATACGATAGACCCCGCATTTATGTCCCGGGTAAGTCAGGTTGTCCAATGGGCCCTTTCAAATAATCTCAAGGTTGTTTTGAATGTTCACCATTATGAAGAGATGATGAACCAGGGACGCGAAAAATTACCTTATCATCGGGAGCGGCTCTCTGCTATATGGGCCCAGATTTGCGACGTCTTTCCCCTCACAACCTTCCCTCAGGACAAGCTGGTCTTTGAACTTCTCAATGAACCGAATGGGACAGTTGGTTTTTCGGAGTGGAACGAGATCATTAAGGACCTTACCGATCTTATCTGGAAAACTAAAAAGCAAACCGAACGCTTTATCATGATTGGAACCGCCAATTGGGGCGGGGTTGACGGGCTTGAAAAATTAATGCTCCCAGAGTCCTGTACCAGTAATAATACGATAATTACCATACACTTCTATGAGCCTTTTCAGTTTACCCATCAGGGGGCTGAATGGGTACAGGGTTCATCCCGGTGGATTGGGACCCGCTGGAAAGGCAGCCCAAAGGAACAGCAAAGTTTAATCACCTTGCTTGATGCGGTCCAAGCTTGGAATCGCAGGCCAAAGCGGAATTTTCATATATTTCTCGGAGAATTTGGTTCCTATGGCAAACACGCGCTCCCCCAGGATCGCAGGGCCTGGACTGCTTTTGTTGTCCGAGAGGCTGAAAAGCGGGGCATGAGCTGGGCTTACTGGGAATATTCCCAGGGCTTTGGCGCTTATGATCCTGTTTCTGGCCAATGGCGGCAAGAAATCATAGGAGCCCTGCTGGGAGATGGCACTTTATGAAAGGGGTTTGTATTCGTTTATTAATGGGCATTTTACTGGGCTTCTTTTTTGTAAGCTGTACGCCCAAGCCCATTAAAATTGGTTTTATTGGAGGGCTGTCGGGTTTTAATTCTGATCTCGGAATCAGCGGCAGAAACGGAGTATCCCTGGCAATAGACGCGATCAATAGTCAGGGCGGTATCCGGGGGCGGAGGATTGAGCTTCTCATTCGGGATGATAAACAGGATCCCAAAGCTGCCGTTTCTGTGTTCCGCGAGCTTGCAGCAGAAAGGGTTGTGGCAATTATTGGCCCAATGACAAGCAGTATTGCTCGTGAACTTATTCCTTTGTCCAACGAATCTCATAACCCCCTCATAAGCCCCACTGCCAGCAGTCCCGATTTCAGCGGTCTCGATGATATGTTTATTCGGCTTACCACTCCCAACACCAACGAAGCCTTAGGACTCGCGTATGAAACCCATAAGCGGGGAGCAAAAAAGCCCTGTGTGGTGGATGATCTATCGAACCAGGCCTTTTCTCAGCCCCTGGCGCGAACCTATACTGCCGAATTTCGTCGTCTCTCAGCAGCTCAAGGGGGTGATGTGCCGGTTGTTGTACTCCCCTATGATCCAAAGGATCCCCTGGGAACCCAAACACTGCTTACCGGCCTGGAACGGTACAAACCGGACCTGGTGCTCTTTACCACAAATAGCCTAGATACGGCAATTCTCGCTCAATTGATCAGGCGTTCAGGGTATACTATGTCCTTTTTAGGTACCGGATGGTCCATGTCCCAGAGCCTAATAGAAAATGGAGGACACGCGGTAGAAGGCATGGCTTTTACCGTTCCCTTTAACCCCCAGTCCGAAGCGGCTGCCTGGAAGCAATTTGTCCAGAAGTATAGCCAGGCTTTTGGGAAGGCCCCTGATTTTGGCGCGGCTCAAGGCTGGAATGCGGTACTCGTTTTTGCTCAGGCTATAAAAGAGGGCGGAACGAGAAATATTAAGCAAAAAATCATTAACAAACAGTATGAAGGCCTGCAGGGGCCGTTTTCGATCGATCCCTATGGCGATCCGGTTATCCCCTTCCAACGGCTGGAAATCCGATCTGGTAAACTTGTAGCCACTCCATGATATTTTTATGAACAGAAGTATTCGAAAAACCCTAATTGCCATGATCAGCCTCTCTGTCTTGCTTCCCATGCTCGCCATGTCGGCTGTTTTGTTTTGGGTAATAAAACGGGGAATAAATGACACGGTCATTCAAAGAAACCAAATACTTTCCAAAAGCATAGCCCTGAGTATTGAACAGCAGATTCTTGATGCAAGCACACTGCTGCAAAGTGTTACATCCGAATTATCTTTTAAGGATCAGCCATCAAATATACTCGTAGAGTCCAGTTTGGTGAGCAGCGGCATCTATGAAAACGTGTTTTTTATTAATGAAGATGGTTTTGTGATTGATACGATTCCGCAAAATAAAATCTTTAAAGGATTTGACTTTTCACGTCATACCTATGTGCAGCAAGCCCTACAACGAACAACTGCCGATCCGGTCTATTCGCCTGTGTTTATTTCTACCCAAACTAAGAATCCCACTATTATGGTTGCGGTACACCAACGCGATGGGGTTGTTGCAGCATATCTGAATCTTGCATGGTTATCGCGGCTCTCAAATATGCTGGGAAATGAACAAATTACGTCACTTGCTATTGTTGACAAATATGGAACCATCTTTGCATCTCGTTATAAATCTTTTGTCGAAGAACAATACTCAATTACCAATACTGAGCTTTTTGATTGGGCCCAGAAAAACCGCAAGGGGACCATACGGCATCTATCCAATGGATATGATCTCATATCATCAGTCAGTTTTATTCCAGGGCCAGACTGGTATGTAATTGTAACCGAAACCGCTCAAAATGCATTCAAGACTGCAACCGATGTGGTGATAATTGGCATTGTTGTTTCTCTTCTGGCATTCTTTTTGGCAACCCTTGTAGGATACAGCCTGGGTAAAAATATAATAGTTTCTATTGATGTATTGACCAAAGAAAGTCAGCAAGTTCAGCAAGGTGTGTATCAGATTATCCGGCACAGGAGTTCTTACCGTGAAATAAACCGGCTTATCGATACCTTTAACACCATGTCTGCGGAAGTGCGGACCAGGGAAAATCAATACGAAGAAACGAACCGGGAATTGCAGGCAGCACTCCAACAAAAAGATATATTGCTCCGGGAAATTCATCACCGGGTAAAAAATAACATGCAAATCGTATCCAGTCTCCTTGCCCTGCAGGGAGATGAGCTTGCCTGTGAAAAGGACCTTGAACTTTTTGAAAACTCCCGGCTCCGTATCCAAAGCATGGCTATGGTACACGAAAAGATTTACCAGACCGATGGCGTGGAATCTCTGCCCCTCAAGGCCTATATCGAGGATTTAGTGGAGTTGCTCCTTGCAAATAGTCCCAAACATATCAATTACACTATTGATGGAGCGGAGATTTCTATTACCCTGACCCAGGCTATCCCCTGTGCGCTTTCAGTATTCGAAGCCTGCATGAATGGAATAAAATATGGTGCCAATGGAGATGGTCTTGTACAACTTGTCATTAGTATCGATAAGGACGATACTGGCATGGTTCGGATTATGGTAAAAGATTCTGGTCATGGGTTCCCAGAAGACTTTAATCCTGCCGCGAGCCGCTCCCTTGGTTTTACCCTGATGCAGGGGCTTATGACCCAGCTCAAAGGAAATCTCTCCTGGCGCAATGATAGCGGAGCGGTGGTGGAGTTTAGTTTTCCCCTTTAATTTTTAGCGATGGTGATCGTTAATATGTCTGAATATAATCCTTCTGTTGGAAAATCATATGGTAATATTGTTGCGATTAGATTATAACGGTCTCCAAATGTCGTTGTTGCCGGTTTGGCTGAGACAATAGGAACGCTCACTCCTGCGGAAAGTGTTATAGTATTTCCGTTGATACTTACGAGATAGGGAATAAAACTGGTATCCTTGGGATCACTATTACGCAGCATTCCCCCATTAGCAGAAGAAATAGAAAGCCCATAGGTCGTATTCGCCCGAGCTATCAGATCTAAAGAACGACTAGTTCCAGCTTCCAGATAACCAAAGTCCATTGTTACATTGGTTGCGGTGTAATCAAAGACCGCGCCGACAGGAACTGCTACAATATTAAGAATTTGGTTTACTGTCAGAATCAAAGGTAGTTGTGTCTGTGCCTTGTTAATACCTGTTTTAAAAGTCCCTTCCCAAAAACTGGCAGTTAATGTCGCAGTATAGGTTCCTGCGGGAGCAAAGCCTCCGGGAACTGCGATGACTGCAAAGGTTTTAGTATCTGTGGGTGGCTTATTAAATGGTGGTACAGGGAAAATTCCTGACAGTACTTGATCAGCACTGGTAGCGGTTATAGCATCATATAAGATTCGGCGGGGAGGCTGGGGTGTATCGTAGATTTGAAAAGGAATTGTATAGGACCCACTGGTAAAAAACCTGTTCCCTGGAGCCGGATCAAAGGTAACATAGTAATTTAGATCCGTTGTTCCCTTGTCATTGGTTAAACTGGCGGTCACAATGCCATACACTTCTTGAGTTGAATCATAGGTTAATGAAAGCGAGTTTTTTGGTGACAACACAATGTACTTTACTGCTTGGGCTTGTAGGGAAAATTCTGAAAAAAAGGCACATAAACAAAATAACAACAGAGAAGTGTTTTTTATTTTCATCGGTGGTTATCCTCTCTTTCTGTTTGGTTTATTATTCCAAGCTTATAAGTTTGCTCAGTTCCT
>JAIWNU010000203.1 GCA_020216655.1 Treponema sp.
ATGAGCTTTTCTTTTATTCCCGGCGCCATGCCGAGTACTTCTGTATAATGCCGGGCGGAGGTTAATACCAGGTCAAAGGGAGAGAGCTTCTTTTCTACCTCCGCAATAGATGCCAGGTCATCGAGTAAAAAGAGGGTAAGCGGCATGGTGGTTAAAAAATTAAGCTGTTTCCGGAACACCGCCAGAGCTTCCGGATTACAATCCACCACCGCAATGGAAAGTTCTTCGAACATTCGCTCCTTTTCTAAAATGCCAAGCTCTACCAGGGTGCGTATTTCACGGTAGGAAAAACGAAGATTGCGCAGTGTATCGATAAGCTCTGCTATGAGGCTCACCGCCCTTTCCTTGCGGCTTGTTTCGGCCACGTCCTGCTGGGCGGAAATGAAACTCCCCCTGCCGGGAATAGATTCCAGAATCTGGGACCGGGTCAGTTCTTCGTATGCTCGGTTTACGGTGCCCCGGGCAATGCCAAGACTTTCCGCCAGTTCGCGTTCCGTGGGGAGCTTATCCCCTGGTTTTAATTCACCGGCCCGCAGTTTTCTGGTAATCTGTTCGATTATCTGCCGGTAAACGGGGCTTTCGCTTGATTTGTCTATGTTGATTTCTAAGGCCATGGGCTACTCCTGGTATAATCCATTTGTAATGGACTATACCAATAGTATCCGATGAGATTTAACTTTCGTCAAGACTTATTTACAAGGATCAGATGAGTGCGCTGGCCTTGACAAGCGCTGCATTATTCGGTGAAATATGGCGTACACTGCGACACTAGCTCACCTGGATAGAGCAGCTGCCTTCTAAGCAGCAGGTAGGGGGTTCGAGTCCCTCGTGTCGCGTTTTATACTGTTTCTACCGCATATCCGGGAAATTCCTTTAAGAATTCTTCCCGGAGCCGCCGTTCTATGGTACTGCGAATCTGTTCGGTCACAACTCCGCAGGTCAGACAGGGAAAGCGCGGTGTGGCAATATCCATGACAATAAGAAACTTCTTTTCGCTTTCACTGTAGCTTATCCGTTTTACCAGGTTAAGCTCGGCAACAGAAAGCTCTGTTTCCGGTTCCTTGACCCGGCGAAGGATGGCTTCGAATTTATCCGCCATTTCTTGGCTGATTTGGGCCATATATGCCTCCTACTTTTCCCAGAATAGGGAAAAGTGCTTGTATAAGGATCCCAAGAGCGCTTTGATACCATACCGTTTTGGTTCCATAAAGATATAAAAGTTAGAATTGTCCCGATAAACGCAAAAATGTTTTAATAATTCTGTCTGTTCGCTTTCTTCCAGCACCTTATGCAGCCGTTCTTCCAGCTTCGGTGCGTCCCACAGGAGTACATAGGTTCGTTTTCCCTTGGTGATACGATCCTGCTTTAATTTTTCAATACCGGTGATGGTTTGGGATATCTTTTTAAAATACCGCTCTTCGATAATATGCCCCTCGCCGGCGAGTTTGTGGGCTGTAAAAATGGTGAGATAATAGCGGTCCTTGCCGCCTAAAAGGAGAACCACTGGCATATAAAAGGCGGACTGCCGGGGAATAAGTGCAAAGGTTCCCTTGGCATTGGTAAAGGGGTCCTTAAGCGTATAGGTAAAGTTATAGCCGATGGCTCCGCCGATGTTTACGTATTCTTTATCCTTTGGATTTAAAATGGCTTCTGTTTCGCTGGCGATAAAGCCCGCGATCCATTTGTTTTTTTTCATGCCCCGGAAATAACTGAAGACTGCAAACAGGGCAAGCAGGGTTAGGGGAAGGATATACCAATTCATCAATTACTCCTCATATGGTGTACCAATGGTGATACTTCAAGTTTTGCTAGGTCGTCCAGCACTAAAATGCCCTCTTCGAGCCGGTTAAAGGTAAAAATGGGAATGCTTTTGAAAGTTGTCCGCAGCCGTTCTCCGCGGCGGTCATCGATGAGGAATTTATTGTAGCAAAGGCTTGATATAGGAACCTCCAGCTTCCCGAGTTCATCCCGAATCCGCAGGGATTCGGAAAAACTGAGTTCATCCGGGTTAAGCACTACCGAAATGTAGCTTTCCTTTGCAAATAGTTCCTGAAGCGATTCTAGCCGCCTGTGTATGGCCCCCAGTTTTTGGTAGATGGGGTCATCTTCCTTTTTTACCTGCCCGCCAAGTACGTTGGCTTCTGGGTTTAGTTTTAATAACACCCGCCGTTTCTCTAAAATGGTTTTCCGCAGATTAGAAAGTTCCCGAATCCAAAGACCAGAAATGGCAGGCATGGCGAGGAATCGAAGCGTAAGAGCCGTAGGTGGGGTGTCAAAAATAATGATATCGTAGCTGTCTTTATAGGTCTTATAGATGTGTTCAATGGCCCACAGTACCGCATACTCTTCTGTTCCGGGAGAGTATTTCATAATATCCAAATACTTATTGAGATCGATGACCACATTGTACCGGTAGGCATTCTGAATCTCGCTGCGGCTTTCCTCGAGGTATTTTTGCACCCATTCAGCGAGGTCTATTTCTATGCCGTCTAAATTTTCCCGTATAGGCCTTCTGTCATTGGATAACTTAGTATGGAACACATCTCCCAGGTTATGAGCCGGGTCCAATGAGCATATAAGGACCTTAAAGCCGCTTGCCGAGAGCCGGTATGCTGTTGCGGAAGAAAGAGTCGTCTTGCCGACACCACCCTTGCCCAAAAAAAACGCGAGTTTCTTCATAAGTTTTCCATTATGCTAATCAATGTTGAGCATTCCTACCAGGGCTCCCAGGGGATCCTGCGCGAAGTCGGCCCTGCTTGTCATGGTCCGGATTTCGTCTTCCATAAGGGGAATGAGTTCAAAGGCGATTGCCGGCGGAGGGGATGGAAGACCTACCAGGCTTCCTAAAACCATAAGGGAAAACAGGTTCTGAAGCTCCTTTACTTCGAATTCAAGCATGTCTGTTGCTTTTTCCCTATGTACCTGCCGGACTATGAACCATGCGTTTTTTAGTTTTTGTAATAAGGCTTCTTTAGTCATGGTTCCCTTTCTATATCAGTTCCGTCCCATGGAATTCCATAGGACGGAACAAAAAAGCAAAAAAGCTTACTTTAGGCGTTTGCCTTCTTGCCGGAGAAGTTCTTGGTGAAGCTGATAATCATCACGATATTGAGAATCAACATGATGATATTGATAACACCAACCACACTTCCGGTGATGACCTTCATGGTGTCTTCCATCTTAACGAAGAATGTGGGGACCACCACAATTTCATACCAGACCAGGGCTACTGTGACGGTAATCCAAAGGAACATGGCCGGGATAAGCACCACATTGGTGTATTTGGGGTTCAGCTTGTTTTTTACCCAGACCGCAGCGGTCAGCATGACAATGGATGCAATGAGCTGGTTAGCGCCGGAGAACGCGGGCCACAGGGTGGTGTAGCCACCAGATCGGGCAAGGAAGATACCCACAAAGGCAATAATGATGGAAGCAACCCATTTGTTTTCGAGTACATTGTATAAACCGGGAGCTTTGTCTTTGAGGGGCAGGGCCATTTCCTGAACCAAATAGCGGCCGAGACGGTTGGTGGTGTCAAGGGTGGTAAGTGCAAAGGAGCTTACCCAGACAGCCGCAAAGAGGGTCATAAATTCTTTGGTAAAGAAGGGTATGGTGGTATTGACCATAGAACCATAGGAAAGTACGAAACGGTTCAGTGCAGGGGTCTTAAGAATTGCTGCCAGGTCTCCCATTGCCTTATCTCCAAATGATGCGATGGAAATAACAACAATAGTAGAAAGGAATCCTTCAGTAAGCATGGCGCCGTAGCCGACAAAGAGGGCATCCTTTTCGGTAGCCAGCTGTTTGGAACTGGTACCGGAGGCAACCAAGGCATGGAAGCCCGAGAGGGCGCCGCAGGCAATGACAAGGGGAACGGTGGGCCAGAATGGCGAGGGCTGGCCGCTAATTACCTTGGCGGAGAAGCTGGTAAAGAGGGGAACCGAATCAAAGGCGCCGAAGGAGAAGAGGGCCGCAATACTTCCTACCACGAGTCCAAAGTACAGGAGGAAGCTATTGAGATAGTCCCGGGGCTGCAAAAGGAAGTTAACCGGCAGTGCCGATGCGATAACGATGTATACAAAGATGACAACAAACCATACGTCCTTGGTAGCCTTAACGGGGAGCAAGTCTCCTGCCCAGAATGCTGCAATGATAAGGATAATGCCTATAAGGGATCCCCAGCCCATGCCGAGGGGGGATTTGTACATAATAAAGCCTGCGATGATAGCGGCTACGCAGAAGAAGAAGAAGGCGGAGAAGACCCGGCCGTCTGCGGCGAACTGGCCAGCCACAATGTCACCAAAGGCGGCTACTACCAGGATGCAGAGGAACAGGACGAACCATCCGAAGGAGGTTCCGGCCTTTTTCCCAACCATGTCCTGGGCTACAAACTGCACTGAGCGGCCGTCATAGCGGACCGAAGCAGCGAGGGCCAGATAGTCATGGATGGCGCCAATAAAGATATTGCCGAACCAGATCCAGAGCAGTCCCGGCAACCATCCCCATGCAATAGCCATGGCAGGACCGGTAATCGGGCCAGCGCCGGCGATGGACGCAAAATGGTGGCCGAACAAAACAAATTTGTTGGTCGGCACATAGTCAACACCGTCCTGGAACCGTTTTGAGGGAGCATCCGGGGCTTCCTGACTTTTCAGGAGCTTGGATTGGATGGTTCTACCGTATACAAAGTAGAACACAAAATAAATTGCCAAGGCTATGATAGCAATTAACGCGCTCATAGTTCCTCCTTCATAATAAGATTACCATAATTCTTGCACAAGTTTATGAATCTGTCAAATCTGCCAGTTTTGTCGTGCTTTATTACAGATGCTTTACTATTATTAAAGAAAAGGCCTTGCTATCTTGTAGGTTCCTACATTTTTGTAATAAATTGATTCTATGGATACGACACAGGGTCTTCTTTCTGAACGGGATGAACTATTGTTATTGTTGGATATCACAAGAACCTTGGATAAACATGTGGAACTGCGAAGTTCCCTGGGACCTCTTTTGTCCCTCCTGGAAATGAGGACCTCCCTTGTCAGGGGTATGGTTACTCTTCTGGATCGGGCTTCCGGGCTTCTTAAAATAGAAGAAGCCCCGGCCCTTACCGCAGAAGAAAAGGAGCGGGGCAAATACCGGATGGGAGAAGGCCTGGTTGGTAAAGTCTTTGAAAGCGGTATTCCGATTGTTGTTCCCGATCTTTCAAAGGAAAACCGCTTTCTTAACCGGGCTGGAAGCAGAAAAAAAGAGGACCTTGTCGGCCTTGCATATTACTGCGTACCCATAAAAGCGGGGAATCAGGTACTGGGTACCTTGAGTGCTGAACGGCGTCTGCCTGAAGAGCAGAAAGATGCAATCCTGCATGCGGATCAAAGGATATTAGAGGCTGTTGCTTCCATTATTGCAGATTCGGCAAAGCTTCGGGAACGTATCCAGGAAGAACAATACCGAATTCTTGCGCTCAGAGGGCTAGAAGAGTCGGGTATTGAGGCGGCAAACCTTTCTGTACAGCCGGATCAGTCGGGGATTATCGGGACGAGCAAGGGTATCCGTTCGGTGCTTGAACTGGTAGCCCAAGTTGCTCCCAGCGATGCAACGGTTCTTATAACCGGAGAAAGCGGCACCGGAAAGGAGCTGATTGCTTCAGAGATTCACCGCCAATCCAAACGGGCTCGACAGGCTTTCATTAAGGTGAACTGTGCGGCCTTGCCGGAATCGGTTATCGAAAGCGAGCTCTTTGGACACGAAAAGGGAGCTTTTACCGGGGCCCTGACACAGCGAAAGGGCCGCTTTGAACTTGCCCATGGAGGAACCATTTTTCTCGATGAAATCGGTGATTTGAGTCCCCAGGTGCAAGTAAAATTACTTCGGGTACTCCAGGAGCGGGAAATTGAACGGGTTGGAGGTAATCAACCTATAAAAATAGATGTGCGACTTATTGCTGCAACAAATAGAAATCTGGAAGAGGATATCAAAAGCGGACGTTTCCGAGAAGATCTATACTATCGCCTTAATGTATTCCCCATACATATTCCGCCCTTACGGGAACGAAAAAGCGATATCATCCTGCTGGCAGATTTTTTTGCCGAAAAGTACGGCAAAAAGAACGGAAAGCTTATCAAGCGGATTTCCAGTCCTGCGTTAGACCTTTTATCGAGTTATCATTGGCCGGGAAATGTTCGGGAACTGGAAAACTGTATTGAACGGGCGGTAATACTTTCCACCGATAGCGTTATACATTCCTACCATTTGCCGCCAAGCCTTCAGTCTGCCCAATCTACCCAGACAGAACCCACTACTACGCTGGAAGCAGCCCTCTCCCGGCTAGAAAAAGAACTCATTATTGAAGCCCTTAAAATAACCGGCGGCAACATGGCTGCTGCTGCGCGCCGGCTCGGAATTACGGAACGTCAGATGGGATTACGGGTTCATCATTATGCTATCCCCTGGAAGCTTTATAGAACTACAAATTTGTAGGTATCAATTTTTATAGCTACAAAAATGTAGGAATATTTTATATGAAATAACCGCATGTATTCATGATATATATTGTTTTTAATGACCATCATAGTACTCATTATTTTTAGAATATTAATTAAATCAATATATAAAAAAGAAATATTCTATTTTAAAAAAAAAAAAAAAACAAAAAGAAACAAAAATGTAATAAATTTTATAGGGCTTGGCA
>JAIWNU010000204.1 GCA_020216655.1 Treponema sp.
GCCCATATTCAACACCTAAAAGCCTATGGATCTACCGAAGGCCTCAGGCAGCCCTTGGTAGATCCACGGTTTAAATATGTACGGCGGGGCAGCGCTCCAACTATCCATGACCTTGCAGGCCGATGGGCCAGCGATCGGGCTTATGGGACCAAACTTGAGGATCTCTTAAACAGGCTTTACCGTTCCGCATTTGACGGGAAAGCAACCCAAAGACCTCGCTGATACCTTTGGACCATTACAGGTTCATAAGGATGTGATACTTTTATAGCCTGATCCAAAGCAGTCTTTAAAGCAGGGTGCTGCATTAGATATGCTAAGGGCAGTGCATAACTGTCTGCCACGGGGAAACCGTAAATAGATATTGCCTTTGCTATGGCGGTCCCCGCATCTGTATGAAACCTTAAGAAAATATCAATGAATGGCGGCTCTATAATGAAGGATGGTGAGCTAGTACCTAGAGGCTGCACAATTGCCCAGCGAGCTCTATCAAAAGTTTGAAAATCGAACCTTATTCGATTTTCTCGGGTTTCTTGAGAAGCTGAAGGGGCCGCATCCATAGACCGAACATATCCATCGGGAATCCCAAAACCTGGTTGAAAAATCCCTTGATCCAGCGCTTTGAGCCAAGATTTTGTAAAACTTTCTTCTATTGTATTGCCGTCAGCCTTAAACCCAACTTCCTTGCCAGGAACTATGGCCAGTGAAGGCGCAGGCTCAAGCATAACATTACCCTGCGAAAGACCTTTTTCACTTAATATACCGGTTATAAAAGCGGCGGAAAAACGTTGACCAAAAACATATCCACTACCTTCCCGTAAAAGAAAAGTGCCCGTTACTGGTTTGCCATAACCAGCAAGACCAGCGGTGTTGCCATTCCCCCGATTCTGGCTAAAAATATCCAAAATGGGAGGAAAGATAGTATATGCTGCGCCTCCATGCTCTCCATCCATTGCAAGCACAAGCGATGGAAGCCCCCAGCCATTTGCAAGGGGTACGCTGCTCTGCCAGTTTTGTACTAAGGCGCTGATTATTTTGCCATCCCGTGATTTATTAGTCCATCGATGGAGTTTGTCCGCTCCAAGTACCCCCGTAAGAGGAATAAAGGACAGAAGAGCTCGCTCATATTCTTGCTGAAATGTTGTTCTCCTCTGAACCGGAAGAGCCATATCCCCCTGCCCCACATCTGCGGGTATCATGGGTGGCTCATAACTCACGGGAATAAAGGAAACAGCGAGACCCTGTACAAAGGGATCAGCCGACCGCTCAAACAGGACAGATTCCTTTACTTTGGGCGGCAATTCAATATCTGATGTATCAGATACGTCTTGTTCAGATGGTAACACCTCAATACCCTGAAGGCCCGACGGACCTTTATCCGGCGCGAGCCCCGTACAACCATATAAGGAGATAAAACTTGCAGCAGATACAATAAGCCCCCAGCGAGCATAATTTTTTATAGAATGGTTATATTCCATACGCCCTCGTTTTTATTTAAGGCCCTTAAGTTTGCCAAGCAACCAGAGGGGATTTGCTTCTCCAATTGCCGCAAGACGCTCAAAATCATCCTTTGTTTCCGTGTCGGATCCAGACAATACCAAGGTGTTCCCTTGCCGTTTATACCATAAATAATGCCGGTCCTGGATTCGTTCAATTGAACCGGATGCTAAGGCTGCGTCAAGCCGCCGTTCCAAATATTCTGAGAGACTTATATGATTATCATCTCCGGTCATCCAATATAAATCCTTATCAGTAAAAACGAGTACGAGCCGTTTAAAACCATCCCGGATGCAGGCATCGTTCCTAAAACCTTCAAATTTAAGTGTTTGTTTAGCCAGACTGAGGTCATAGCCCATGATTCGCAAATGTTTACGCAGGTTCACCAGTTCATTGCGAACCTTCATAGTGGTTTCACTGTCGTGCCGTTTGGACTGCAGCTCGGAACGCCACTGGCGAAGCTGAGCTTCATAATGGGAAAATTCTTTTGTTTTACTTAAAAATTGGGTTGTTTCGGAAAGCAGCTGCCATACATCGGTAAAATGGTCGGTAAAGGTACCTAAAAACCCTGGAGCCGTTCCTTGTTTCATAACCAATCCTCATCTATCCCTTTAACACAATTCAATTATAGATTAAATTGATAGAAGAATGCGAGTAGCGGTCATTTCCGATATCCATGCCAATCTGGCAGCTTTTAAGGCTGTGATAAATTCAGCAGTTCCTGAGGTTGATGAATTTTGGTGTCTTGGAGATCTGGTAGGCTATGGACCAGATCCAGAAGCCTGCATAGCGCTTGCCCAAACAAGCTGCAGCGTTATCTTGGCGGGGAATCATGACCTGGCAGCCTGCGGTAAAATGGATGTCTCCGATTTTTCCCGCCATGCACGTAAAGCTATGGAATGGACCTGGCAGCAAATCTCAACTAAAAGCAGGGCCTTTCTTGCATCCCTTCCCGTAAACCGTACGCACAGGGGCATTCTCCTGTCCCATGGAAGTCCCCGGAACCCTGTCTGGGAATATATTATGTCAGAAAGTGATGCCTTAGAAACTTTTAGAGATGTCAACTTTTCCCATTGTTTTTTTGGCCATAGTCATCTGCCTTCAGCTTTTATATTAAAGAAAAAAATGGGACGGGATATTTTACAGGTCATGTATGGCGAGGCAGACCAGCAGGTAGATAGCTTTCCAAACAGTGCTCGGTACCTCCTGAATCCCGGCAGTGTCGGCTTTCCTCGGGATGCGCAGGATGCCCATTCTTCTGATACACTAGCTTCGGCAATAGCCCGATATGCACTCTATGATACCGACATAAAAGGCTGGACCTTCCGCCGAATCGTTTACGACATGAGAGAAACGGCAGAACGTATGTATGTCTGCGGTCTCTGGTAGCTTGCATTGACGAGATAGGGCCTCCTCATTTATAGTAGGGATACTCATGGGTGTTCTGACAAGCCAGCAAATCACAAAATATTTTGAACGATATCGCACCATTTCAGTGACCTTTACCAAGGAAATAATCCATGCAACGGGACTGGTAACCCAGCAGGTGTACTTAAAGTGTCTTGGAGAGGCATGGCCCTGCGTTATCTATTCCACATCCTTCGAAGAAGCTAAGGTTATCATCAATACAAAATCCGGACTCTATGGAAAATTGCAGCAGGCTAACAATCTGGTCAACCTGCGGTACAGTTTCCGCATATCAAACAAGACAGATCCCATGTTTTTCTTTGTGTCCTGCAGAGTTTCAGGATCCGCTCCCTACCAGGGATCCCCGGATGTTTCCATGCTGACCCTGCAATTTACCCAGCGGCCTCCGGATGATCTCATAGAAATCATGGGGCGGCTCCTCGACGCCAATATCAATTCTGCAAAGCGGAGAGATGAACGGATTCTTATTACTCCCGAGGCTATCAGAAAGCTGCAGATTACCGCCAAGGAGATTGTTGTTTATTTACAGGGTGTTCCCCGGCGTTGCATTCTGCGGGACATTTCCTTCTCTGGCGCAAAAATCATTATGGTGGGAGTAGCCAAATTCATTTCTGATAAAGATATAATCCTAAGGCTTGATTTTGATGATCCCCGAGAATCCCTTATGATACCCGGCAAGGTAGTCCGCATAGAAGATGTAGAAGGCAGAAAAGAACTGATTGCCGTCGCCATGCATTTTAATGAAAACCAGGTTCCGATGAATTATAAAATGCGTATTAATGACTATTTGAACCAAGTACGGACCGAACCAAAGGCTGAACAGGTTCAGGAAGCCCCCCAAGCCCAGGAAAACCAGGGTACAAAAGAAACACAAGAACTGGAGAAGAATGAAAGCAACAAATAACAATGACAGGATTGTGTTCCTGTCAGTCCCAGAATCACTCCGCGGCCGGATAGATGAAATCTCGGCAGGAGACTTTGTCGTCGATCCATCTATTCCGCTGCCAGTAGAAATTCCCGCAGATCAGGAAGAGCTTGATCTGGAACAACTTTCCTGGGAGATGATCCTTTCGGGAATGATTAAAATCATTGAGCGTGAACCCTTTCATGCCGACGCGGACTACTACCGCCAATTTGTGCTGGCGGTAAAACCGGACATTCTTAAAGAATTTTCCGAAGCCGCAATCCTGAAAGCCAGGAACAAGGATTTTGAACTTTCTCTGGAAATACTCTCTGCCCTGTCAGCCCTGTATCCCAATTCACCGGAGGTAAGCCTTAACCGGGCCCTGGTGTACGAAGAGATGGCCACCGCTCTGGAAGACTCGGGCCGCGAAGCAGAGGCTGCGGAAGCATGGACACAGGCCCATACATTATATGTAAACCTGCTTGCTCAAAATCCGCCGCTCCCAAACGTACTCTTTAACGCAGGTTTTTTCTACCTTAAACAGCGTAACTACGAAAAGGCCCGGGATTGTTTTTCCCGCTACATTCCCGTGGCGGATAGTCCCCGAAAAAAAGAAAAGGCCCAAAGCATTATTAAGGAAATAAGCGAACGGAGTCTGGATGACCAGGTTTTTAAAGAAGCCTACGATTTTATCCGTATGGGAGAAGAGCCTAAAGGCATAGAGAAAATACATCAATTTTTAATACGCCATCCCGATGTCTGGAACGGCTGGTTTCTCCTTGGCTGGGGACTTCGCAGACTTGAACGCTGGGATGATGCGGCTCTCGCATTTCGCAAGGCCCTGGAGCTTGGCGGGGAAGGCTGTGACACGAGAAACGAATTGGCCCTTTGTCTTATCGAACAGGGCAGCCTGGACGAAGCACGGAAACAGCTTGAACAGGCGCTGCGTCTTGAACCTGAAAACATTAAGGTCATTTCTAATCTGGGGATTCTCGCAATGAAACAAGGAAAGCGGGAAGAAGCGGCAGGTTTTTTCAGGACCGTTCTGGAATACGACAGCGAAGATCCCCTTGCGCAGGAAATGCTTGCCCAGCTCGAAGGGTAAATAGGCCGGAGTACCTTGTTAAGGTAAATCGCTTACAAAATCGCCTTCCCGGATACCCACCTTAGTAAAAAATCCCTGGGGAACCTCTAAAGCGTAGCGGACAGAACGGCTCGACATGATTTGCTTTAGGCTCTGGCTTTCCATATCGAGAATATCGATAATTTTGCCCTCTGAACTGATATAGGCTATGGAAAGGGGAACCAGGGTGTTCTTCATCCAGAAGGTGAGGACCTGGTCATGGTCAAACACAAACAGCATGCCGGTCCCTTCCGGAACTTTTTTTCGGTACATAAGGCCCTGGGTGCGGCTCTGGTCTGTATCAGCCACTTCGGCCTGGACCGGTATTCGTTTACCATCCTGGCTCACGAGGGTAAGGGTCCAGACAGGCAATTGTGGCTGGGCTGCTCCGGCGACGCAGGATCCTATAAGTAATATTAAAGTGCTGAATACCCCAATGTGGAGGATTTTTAAAATTTCGCTAATAAAAATGTTCCTAAAAGTCATTTAAAAATTCCCTGCGTAAAACCGATTCTTTCGATTCTTTGACCGTAGATTCTTCGACAATGCTGTTAAAAACCCTCAGGTCTATATATTTTACCGTAAGAGGCCGCTCAATTGAAAGGCGCACGGTTTCAGAACGCCACACCGCTTCCCTAGGATTCAGTTCAGCGGGCTCCCCATACTTCTGCACTAAAGTGGTAAACACCGAATAGTGATCTATAATGTCCGTGTTCAAGGTAAAGGCCATAATAAAGACCTTGCCGTCCTTAAGCTGGAAAAATGCCCGTTTTATAAAAGAAAGTCCTGTGGTTTCCACCAAGGTCTGCTCACTCATGGGTAAAAGAGAAACATCCCGGTCCCCGCGAAACGCAAAAAGAGTATCGGCGGCAAGGGCTTTTTTAAGGTCCTCAAGGCCCATGCCAAGAGAAAAGGACCGGTAACTGAGGGGCAGCGTGCCAGCGGGTGCGGCCGGCGCAGTCGCAGCAGGCTCAGCGGGGACCGGGAAGCTTTGAGCTGAAAGGTTGTGCGGCAAAGCGAGCAAACCTAGCAGGGTCATAAGGAGCAGTACGGGGAATATCATTCTGCCAGAACGGAACCGAATCCACCAGAACGAAAACGATGCAGCTTCGGTTAAGCTATGTTGTTTCACCTGATCCCCCATATACACAAGAGGGCAGCCCCTATCACGGAACCACCCTACCCTCTTTATCGGCACATATAGAATAGATTTAAGAACTTTCTGTGAGTATGCGGCTACAGACCAATGCGGCTTGCTGCTTCTCGGCGGGCCCGTTCGATTTTTTGCATTTTCCGGTAATATTCGGTTTGTTTAACTACCTCGGACACGTCAGTAATGGAAATTTTATTATCCACCACACGGATTTTAGAATTTTCCAAAAGTTTACGGATAACTAGGTTGCCCTCTGCAGTGGGGAGCCCAACCATATTGATCAGTTCTTTGGGACCAAAATCGAAGGTATGCGGAGCGTTCCCCAGAGGAACTCGATTCTTTTCCAGCTGAATCAGCAAGGCGTCGTACATTCTGCCCAAAGGATCCGTGATAAGCGTGTTAGCGAGCTGTTTATAGATGAACCAAATACGCTCTGCCAGGAGCTGGGTAAGGCGGCTAATGATTTGTGGCTGGGTGCCTACCATCCGTTCAAAGTTTTCCTTATTTACCGCAAGGACCGTACAGTCTTCGTAGGCGATTGCATTGGCAGACCGGGGTTTAGACTCCAGCAGGGCCATTTCG
>JAIWNU010000205.1 GCA_020216655.1 Treponema sp.
ATCCTGCTGCTTATCACGGGCTCCATAGGCTGGAAAAAATTGATACAGGAAGATTGTCTTGCCAAGGATGGCCCCATGTGCGAAGATGTGGCATAATTAAGTATGCTGTTATTCATTTCTTTTCTCATCATATTGGCCATACTCTCTATGAAGGTGAGCGCCCGGCTGGGTTTGCCTCTCCTTATCGGTTTTATTTTGATCGGTATTTTGGTAGGGAGCGATGTACTCAATTGGTTTTATTTTGATAACGCGCTGCTCACTAAGCAAATTGCCGATATACTCCTTATTTTTATTATTTTTGATGGGGGCTTCCGTATTCCGAGAAATGTGTTCCGCAGTGTGGCAGGCCCTTCGCTTACCCTTGCCACGCTGGGGGTTGCGCTGACTGCGGCTATATTGGGGCTTCTCATCCATTTTATCCTGCGCCTCGATCTCGTGTATTCCCTCATGATTTCGTCTATTATATCTTCTACCGATGCCGCTGCGGTCTTTATGATTACCAACGCCAACCCGATAAAACCAAAATTGGCGGCCACTTTAAATGTAGAGTCCGCCGCCAATGACCCCATGGCCATACTGCTCACCGTTACCTTTATCCAAATTGCAACCCAGGCCTTTAGGTCCCCTGCCATCGCGGTACTATCCCTTATCTGGCAGTTTGTCGGCGGAGCGCTCTTAGGCTTTGTTTGTTATAAAATTTCTGCCCTCTTTTTGCATTATTTACGGTCCGAAAACCGGGGAAGCTACAATGTCCTCATGATTGGTCTCATTCTCATGACCTACGGGATTGCGGATCTTGTCAAGGC
This sequence comes from Treponema sp., assembly GCA_020216655.1. Lineage (GTDB taxonomy): Bacteria > Spirochaetota > Spirochaetia > Treponematales > Breznakiellaceae > Gracilinema. The sequence goes on from JAIWNU010000205.1 coordinate 807, forward strand.
AAACGGCATTATCGCGGTGTTTTTTCTCGGTTTCTTTCTGGGTAACTACAATTTTCCGGCAAAACGAAGTGTCAGCAGCTTCCTTGAGAGCCTGTCTACCATTTTTAATATAGCCCTCTTTATTATGCTGGGGCTATTAGCCTTTCCCCACCGCTTTGTGTATATCTGGAAAGAAGCGCTTATTATCGTCGCCCTTATGATGTTTATCGCCCGTCCTGCGGCGATTTTGCTTTCCACGATTCCATTCGGTTATAACTTTAAGGAAAAACTATTTCTCATGTGGGGCGGTATAAAAGGGGCAGTGCCCATAGTCCTTGCGACTTACCCTGCCGCCCAGGGTATGGATAGCAACGGCTTTATTTTTGACACCATATTTTTCGCCGTTTTCCTGTCCTGCATCATCCAGGGAACCACATTAGGCCCCCTCGCTAAACTGCTCAAGTTTACCGAACCGCGGAAACCGCCGCTTCCCCACAGCATAGAACTCCATTCTCTGCGCTCAAGCGATTATGATATGGTCGAGATTCCCGTGGAAGCCACATCGCCTTATAAAAACACCCCCATATCGAGCCTGAACCTTGATAAGGATATGCTGATTACTTCTATTGTGCGGGATGGAAACATCATTTTGCCCAAGGGAAATACGGTCATCAAGGAAAACGATATCCTGTTTTTTCTTGCTCCCCTTTCCAAGATTGATGATATCAATCGCCTTGTTAACCTAAAAACCTAACTCGCTGTATCTGGAGGCTTAATTATGCGTAATTTTACGTTTTATGTTCCAACCGAAGTTGAATTCGGTAAAGACACGGAAAACAAGGTTGCGAACCTGATAAAAAAGCATGGCGGCAGCCGGGTTCTTGTGGTATACGGCGGGGGCAGCGCTCAAAAGAGCGGACTCCTTGAAAGAATTTATAGCCGTCTTAAAGAAGGAGGGATCCCCTACGAAAGCATCGGTGGGGTAAAGCCGAATCCGACCCTGGCTCTCGCCCGGCAGGGGGTAGCCCAGGCCCTTGCGATGAAGGCTGATTTTATCCTTGCCGTCGGCGGGGGCAGCGTTATTGATACTGCCAAGGGTATAGCCCACGGAAACGCGAATCCCGGAACCGATATTTGGGACTTTTGGACCGGAAAGGTGAATCTTCGAAAGACCACCCCAGTCGGCGTGGTCCTTACCATCCCTGCTGCGGGGAGCGAAACGAGCGCTTCTGCGGTGCTGACCAATACAGAGATTGGCCAGAAACGGGGCCTCTCTTCTGAATTTAACCGGCCAGCCTTTGCCATCCTGAACCCGGAGCTGACCTTTACGCTGCCGGTCTACCAGGTGGCCTGCGGTATCACCGATATCCTCATGCATACCCTGGACCGCTATTTTGTTCCCGAAGAGGACAACGAAACAAGCGATGCCCTGGCGGAGGCCTTGCTCAGAACAGTTATCCGCAATGGCGCCAAGGCAATTAAAAACACCCATGACTACCAGGCCATGAGCGAACTTATGTGGTGCGGAAGTCTATCCCATAACACCATTACCGGCCTCGGGAGCAGGGGAGACTGGGCGGTGCATCAGCTGGGCCACGAACTGAGCGCAAAGTACGACGTAGCCCACGGGGCGAGTCTTTCGGCCATGTGGAAATCCTGGGCGCACTATGTGTACCCAGTAAATCCTAGGCGTTTTGCCCGCTATGCCCGGGAGGTTTGGGGTTGCGGGGATATGGAGGATGATGAAAAGACAGCCCTAGCTGGAATTGATGCGACCGTGTCCTATTTTAAGTCCCTGGGTATGCCAACCAATTTCCAAGAACTGGGTATAGGCCCTTTACAGGATGTGGAGCTCGATGAACTGGCTTACCGCTGTACTTATTTCGGAGCCCGCACTATCGGTAACCTACTTGTACTGGATCAGAATAAGATTCGGGACGTGTATGCCCTGGCTAATAAGGACGGGAGGTCTTAAGCGGTTCAGGTGATACACTTTATAGCCGATGTCCATCTGGGAAAATTGGCCCGCATCTTAAGGCTCCTCGGTTTTTCAGTCTATTACCGGAATAACTTAGAAGATGCGGAAATCGCAAACCTTGCATCTCAAGGGGATCTTGTGGTGCTTTCCCGGGACCGGGAGCTTTTAAAACGGCGCCTTATTAAAAAAAGTATCTATATTGCCTCGACCGATCCAATAGCTCAAACCGTTCAAGTAATTTCTTCTCTGGGCCTTGAGGGTTCTATTCATCCCTTTACCCGCTGTTCCCTCTGCGGCTCTCCCCTCAGCCATACGGATAAATCGGCTGTTTATGAACTTTTACCCCCTTCTGTGAGGGATAAATATGACACCTTTTATCAGTGCAGCTCCTGCGGCAAACTCTTTTGGAAGGGAGATCACTTTAGGACCATGAATAGGCTTTTCGAAAGGCTTGTAAGCAAGGGATTGCGCTTGCCGAACTAGTCTGCGCCCCAGAATTCGACATAGTACTGTACAAGTTGTTGTACAAGTTTCGCGCAGTCTTTTATTCCAGTTTGATGAACCTTGCAACGTACATGGGACCCATACCACTCTCCGTATCAGGCAGGATGTGTCTGCCGAACTCGGTCTCTTCCCCTTCGGCAAAATCGGGCTTATCTATCTGCACCTGACTGCCGTATTTTTTTACAAGCCGCATGACAACTCCATCGTTTTCTTCGGGGGTAAGGGCGCAGGTGGAATAGACGAGGGAGCCACCCGGCGCGAGGAGCAAAAAAGCCCCTGAAAGGAGGGCCCATTGCCGCTGGCTTAAGGCTCGGGGGCGGTTCCGCGTCCATTGGGCCAGGGCTTTGGGATCGGCTATCACATGGCGCTCACTGGAACAGGGGGCGTCCAGGAGTATGGCGCGGAACCGCCCCCGCTCGGCCTCACGACGGGCGAGGGCCGCCGCATCAAAGCCGGATACGGTGACACGCTGCCGTTTTTCGACCGGCAAGTGGCGGTTAAGGACATCGACGAGGCGGCGCCGCCGGTCACTGGAAAGTTCATTGGAAAGGAGCCGCACCGATTCTCCCATGCGGCTTGCGATGACGAGGCTTTTTCCCCCCGGGGCGGCGCAGGCTTCAAGCACTTCTCCTGTTTCGGGGAGCCTGAGGGCTTCGGCGGCGAGGACCGACGCCCGGTCCAGGTAATAGGGCTCTGCAAGGCCGCAGCTGTATGCTACCGTATGGCTATCCTGGAGCAGGCTATTCCGCAGAATACCCCAGCGGCTTCCAAATATGGATTCATAATAGGTTTCAAAGTCCTTATTGTTCATCAATCTGGTCCTGTAAAATTAGCTGTGCTGCATCCATACAAAAAGTGTTAATAGGTAGAGGAGTTCCCCCAGTTCTATCGCAGCCCCCAGGCTGTCCCCGGTGTAGCCGCCAAGGCCTTTTTTATAAAGCCCGCCGATTGCAAGGCTGCTTGTTAGGGCCGAAAAGCAAGCAAGACATGCCGCAAAGAGGCAGTGCTGTAAAAAGGTAATAAGTTCCCAGCCGACGAAGCCGGCGGACTGCCAAAAGGCATCTCTCGGTATAAAGAGATTCATCCTGATTGGAGACTCTGGGGAGGCAAAAATAAAAAGTAAAAGCGGAACTGCAAGGTACAATGCCAGGGCCGCAAGAAAACCGAGCATGGCAAAACGAAGCCGGCTCCCCGCGGCAAGGGCTCCAAGTCCTTCCTGTTTTGCGGGCCTGTAGATAGCCGGTATGAGGGACCCAGCGGTTTTGCCTGCCAAAGGGAAAAGGAGGAGCAGGAAAAAGGGCGGAGAAAGCAAGATGCTATGGGAAGCGCGGCCCGCAAAGGCAGGAAATAAAAAGCTCATTATGCTGCTCAGGATAAAAAATTTAAGAGCTAAATAGGAAATTGCGGTAAATATTCCATACACACCGATCCGGGGATCCTTAAGAATCTGGAAACGCTTTTCCCGGTCAAAGGCGCCGAGAAAGGCATCCGCCGTATCAAGAAGACCATCGAAATGAAAAAGGTTAAAGGCGCTATATTGCAGCATCAGGGCTGTGAGCGCTGCGAGAGCCAAGTCCCTAAATAACCAAGCTCCTGCGGTAAATCCAAGGCCAAACAGCATGGACTGAAACAAGGCAGTTATGGGGAGATAAAAATCGAGCCGGGCGGCGCTGAAAGTAAACGGAAAGGGAAGGGGAAGGCGGCAGACCAGCGAAAGGCTCGATAAAAACCGGTCTACCGCACTCGGCGGGCTTTCCGTGCCAGGCTGAACATTAATATTTTTCTTCTTCATGGCTGCTGTCTGATACACCGGCGCTTTCAAAGGACGCCATGGAATTGCTTGTTTTAACCGCCAGTTCAAGAATGTAACCGGCGAGGACCGCACCGGTGCCTTCCCCGAGGTGCATCCCCAGGTCCAGGATCGGTTCAAGACCCATTGTCGCCAGGACTGGTCTGTGGCCCTTAACTTTGGAGAGGTGCCCCGCAAAAAGATAATCCGTAACGGTCTTGTCCATGCTATAGGCCATATAGGCTGCGCTCGTAACAGGAAAGCCATCGATCATGCAGCCAATCTTTCGGTTTCTGAGCCCCAGGATGAGTCCTGCCATCATGGCTAGGTCATAGCCTCCGACTTTTTGGAGTATGTCCCGGGGCGACGCGAAGGGCCGGTGTTTCTTCACTGCCTGGGCAATAACGTCCCGTTTGTGGTTAAGGGTTGCGCTGTCTATGCCGGTGCCGCGGTCCACCACTTCGTCCAGGGGAAAGCCGCTGGCCACGAGGAGGGCCGCAGCGGTGCTCGTGTTGCCGATACCCATGTCGCCGATAGCCACAAGCTCATAGCCCTGCTTTTCCGCATCTTCCGCAAGGCTTTCTCCCGCTGCAAGGGCTTCTTCCAGTTCTATTTCGGTCATGGCAGTTTGATGAAGAAAATTTGCAGTTCCGGCGCCGATCTTTTTGTTTAAAAAGCGCCGCCCCGGGGGGAGTACCTCGGCCAATTTGAGTACCGCCGCATCCTCCGCTGTAGTATCCGCCGCAACACCCGCATCCACCGCAACAAGGTCCCAGGAGGATGCCCCATCCGTGCCCGCTCCTCCCGCGAGGGCGTTGATGGCAGCCCCTCCCGAGAGGATGTTAAGGAGCATCTGGTAGGTGACTTCCTTGGGGTAAAGGGATACACCCTCGGCCGTTATTCCATGGTCTGCGGCAAACACATAGACCGCTTTTTTGCTTATCCGCGGGGGTACCCGTTCCTGCAGGGCCGCGAACTTGATGACCAGGTCTTCGAGCCGTCCGAGGCTTCCCCGGGGTTTTGTAAGATTATCCAGGTGTTTTTGCATGTGCTCTGCGATTGTGCCGTTCATGGTGTACTCCGTTTATGTGGGCTATTAAACATAGTTTGCAGGACTTTAAGACTTTTTTCTACTTCCTGCCAGGAAAAGAGTTCCAGATTGATGAGGGGCTGTCTTTCCTGCCCCATGAGTGCAATCGTGAGGGGCTCTAGCCATAATTCGCTGCCAGTAAGAGGGCGGTGGTCCGGGAGCCGTTCGTCCTGTGCCGCTGCCACTATGTCGGTGCTGTGCAGGTGCAGCTCCCGAATGCGGCTTTTGCGGCTCTCCCAAAAACTCAGGACCCTTTGTGCAGGGGCATAATAGAGGGCCCCAGTGTTTTTTGGCTCATTGCTTCCGGTATGTGGGGCTGCCAGAACAAGGTGCCCCGTATCCATGCAGAGGGGAATGGAAGGGAGCCGGGTTTCCAGGGCTTCTAGCCAGCCGGGTTTTGTATTCTCCGCATAAAAGCGGTCCCCATAACGGGCCTGCCATGCGGAAATCAACGATGAAAGTTCATCA
>JAIWNU010000206.1 GCA_020216655.1 Treponema sp.
CTAGGCCTATTTAATTACATTGTCTCTTTAATTCATAGCCAGCCATCAGAGCGAACCGCCGCGGCAATGGATCTTCGGAATTGTCTGGATTCAGATCATGTACAATCGGTGTGCATCTATGACTGCCATCCGAGTCATTCATATCCATTCCTCCTTATGCTGGTTTAATCGGTACAGGTATATGCCAATAGACTTGGCTTGTCAATTACTACAAAACAGCGATCGCCTCAATTTCGATGGGGGCCCCCTTGGGCAGGGCTGCTACGGCTATGGTCGACCGGGCGGGCGGCTCGGCGGGAAAGAACTCGCTGTACACCCTGTTCATTTCGGCGAAGTCATCCATAGAGGTAAGGAAGACCGTGGTTTTTACCACGTTGGAAAGGCTCGCGCCGGAGGCTTCTAGAATTGCCCGGATATTTTCCAGACAGCGGCGGGTCATGCCGCCGATGCCGCCCGCCGCAAAGGCCCCCGTTTCTGGGTCCGCCGGCAGCTGGCCGGAGATAAAAATCATCGTGCCCCCCACTGCAGCAATCCCTTGAGAATAGGGCCCGATTGCGGCAGGCGCGCCGCTGGTTTTAATAACATTTTTCTGCATCTATGACTCCTCGTTATTTACTGACTTTCACTTCCACGCTGCCGAAAATGGCGACCGCTTCTATGTCTACCCAGGGGGCAGCAGGGTCTCCGACAATGTCTCCCATTCCGCTGATGGAACCCATAATGGGCACCCCATTTACCCGGACATTAAGGCCCGGCGGCACCAGGATTTGAACTGAGCCGAAGATGCCAACAGCTTCGATTCGGCCCCCCTGGGGCGGAATGCCCGCCTGCCGCAAATCGATGAGGCAGGAACCGAAAATGGCTACCGAATCGAGCCGCTTGGGCAGGGTCCAGTTGCCGACCCGGCGGCTGGAAGAAAAAATAGCCACCTGGTCAGCCTTGCCGCCCCGATAATTCAAACGGCCCGAACGGTTCTGGGAGCCGTAATGGGACTGCATATAGTGGCTGGAATCAGCATAATCCTTCCAGTCCCGAGACCAGGTGGTGCCAGCGGTATGCGTGGTGGTATGGGCTGCGGCCGGCGTGTCGCCTGAAAAGCGGGGCAGGTCAGCTAAAAGACGGCGCAGGGCAATTTCATCATTAGTCCGGTTGGCAGTCTCGACCCGTTTTTCGAATTCTTCCATGGTAAGTTCCCCCGCCGCAAAAGCGGCCGTCAGGGCATCGATCGTTCTATCCCGTTCCGCGGGCATAGGAACCTCCTCAAATCCGCTCAGGCGATTTTTTGCATTACTGCAATAAGAATACTACAATTATTAATTACTGTCATGGTCTCAATGGAGGGACACTATGAAAGGATTAAAAGGCTTAGTAACGGTTTTATTATGTGGTTTTTGTTTCATGAGTTCTCTGTAAAACACGGGCTGTCAGAATCATAGACCGCGAAAAACGCAACGAAGCCTTGCAGGAAATGGAATTTGCCCTTTCTGGGGTTGCAGATGAAGCAAACCAGATACAGGTCGGCAAATTGCTTTCCGTACGGTATTTAATGTATGGATCTATCACCGATCTCGGCGATGCACTGCTGTTTAACCTTAAAATGCTCGATGTAGAAACCTCACAGGTTGTGTGGAGCGACCAATTGATGGAAAAGCCATCCAATTACAGCTACATTGGTTCATATTTTGCCGCTTCAATCGCACGTTTTATTAAAGGGTCAAGTACGGAAAAGGTTGCAGTAAAAGAAGCAAAACCAGGAGGGAAAACCGATGCCCTGGTTGCATTATCAGAAGGTATAGCAGCCCTGGATGCGGGTAAGAAAGACGACGCCCGGGCAAGCTTAGAAAAAGCTAACCAGCTCGACCCAGAAAGCTCTTTTATTGCTGCCATGCTCAGTAAGCTTGCGGCGGTCTCTGCCACATTTAAGGTAATACCAGAACGATATACGAGCTACTGGAATCCCGCCTATTTAGGAAGCATGACTACAGATACTCTCTTGGCTACCTATAGCAAGGGCTTTATTACCTGGGGATACAATGACACGAACAATAATCAATTAATCATCCGCGATGCAGACAATCTGTGGGGAGTAGGTGAACAGAGGGAATTAGTCATGCTAGGCTACAAAACTCCGCTAACACCCTCTCTTGGTCTTAGCGCCAATGCGATTGTAACCGGGTGGAGGGATTCTGTGGTTTGTGATCCTGATGAGCCAAAGGATATTTATGCTCAGATGGGTGACCAGGAATCTACTTATTATGGAGGGATTATTTCCCTTGGAATTTCTATTAACCCCTATTTTAATGTAGGGTTTGATGTCCAAGGGGCATATATTATCAGGAAATACTACTTATTCAATCTCAACGATATTGGCTACCTTCCCACCCAAGCTCCTGTTTTTGGGGGAACTTTTGCGTTCCTTATTAAAAATCGTACGGGTTCGGTCTCTTGGGATGGCCTTGTTTCCTGGACTTCGGAGCCCCAATACTGGTACGACATCTCGACAGAGAGTTTCAGCCGTTTTATGGCTCCGCTTTATACAGAACAGACCGCAAGTTTTGCCTTTGCCGGAGACAGGACATTCTCTGCAATAAAACAGGTCAATGACCTTTTTTTGGATCGGCACATCTATTATATCAGGGCTATGCCCATGGCAGAAACCTGGATTGGCAAGAATATTGGGATCCGCTTAGGAGCAGAAGGTTCAGCGGTAATAAATAATGAAAAATTCAATCCAGGATGGGGAGGCACCGCTGGGCTTTCGATTAAATTGAGCAAATACACTCTCGACGCCAATTACACCCTGCGTCAGCGGCCCTCTCGATCTCTCGATTACCTTATTGTTCCGGAGTCTGCGTTGTATATCAGCCTTTCCATGAATGGCTTATTCAAACAATAAACCGTTTCTGGTATTCGCCGGGGCTAATGCCGGTGGCTTCCTTAAAGGTTTTCATAAAGTATTTCACGTCCCCAAAACCTGCGCGGGAAGCCACCTCGTAGACCTTGTAACAGCCGGACTGGAGCAGCCGTTTTGCTTCTTCCAGCCTGAGCTGTTTTACATAATCATTAAAGTTGGTTCCCACAACCAGTTTAAATTTCTCAGAAAAATAGGTGTAGTTCACCGAACAGTGGTTAGCTACCACCGCCATGGAAATGTCTTCGGTATAGTGTTTAGCGATATACACGAGGGCCTGTTCTATAAAGGGATAGGATGAATACCGCTGTTTTAGGGTTATATCCAAATAGATGATAAAATCTCCCAGGTCCTTTTTAAGATCCCCCAGGGCCGCATATCTATCGCAGTCCCGGAGCAGCATAGCCTTCATCGCAAGATAGGGATCGGATTCTGTATATTGATGAAAACCTGCGAGCAGCGAGGGCAGCTGGCTCAAGATGTGGTACAGGGCCGTGAGGTTTTGAAAAAGCGAATCGGATTCAAAAGCAAACAAGCTCTGGAGGTTCCGATCCAAGGCCTGCCTGTCCCCAGTACCGATCAAAACCGCAACCGCATCCAGGGTTCGCCCTTCGCTGCAATGGACTGCTGGATCCGCAAGGTCCTCGTAGAGGTAAAAGGTTCTATCGGAGACAAAAAAGCGGGCCAGGGAAGCAATGTCCGCATGGGTCATGCAGGTCTGCAGGTCCGCGGGGGTGCGGATAATGTCGCTCAGGCCGGCAAAGGCAGCCTTTGACCCGATACCATGCAGCACCTCGAGCCGCTTTGTTTCGGGGACCAGCAGCACCAGGGCTTGGGGCCGCTCTTCCACAATATAGGCATTATTCTGGCTTAAAAAAGACGATAATTCGAATGATCCTGGTTGGACACATTTAAAGATCCGGTAAGCGTCCCGTGCAATAAGCCCGGAAAGGGAATCCTTTTCCAGCACCCGGCCTTTCATGGCGGATGCGAGGAGCTGTTCTTCCCGCTGCCGCTGCTGGCTTAATCGTTCGGAAACAAGCTTATCCAAAACCTGAAGTATTTCCTGTTTATCTACGGGTTTTAAAATATAAGAGACAACACCGTGCCGTATCGATTCCCGGGCATAGCTAAACTCGTCGTATCCGCTTAAGACAACTATGGCGGGTTTGGTATCCAGGGAAGCGACGAGCCGCATGAGCTCAATACCGTCCATTTTAGGCATGCGGATATCCGTAATAAGGATGTCCGGACTCTCTTGCTGCACCAGGTCCCAGGCTTCCTGGCCGTTTTTAGCCTCCAATAGTTCAAGAGGAATAGTAAAATGCTCACTGATAATTTTAACCAATCCTGCCCGGATTGTTTTTTCGTCGTCCGCAATGAGTATTTTCATAGTGTCTCCAGAGGGAGCGGGATTTTAACGATGGTTCCCTTGCCAGATTTGCTATCCAGTTCCAGCATAAAATCCTGGCCGTAAAAGGCCCAAAGCCGCTGCTGAATGTTGGAAAGTCCTATGCCTCCCGATGCCCCTTCCCGCTCGCGGCCGCTTGCCACCTGCTCTTGCAAGTGTTCTAAAGCCGTACCATCCATACCCCGGCCAGAATCCTCTACAATGATCCACCAGCGCTGCTGCATGACATCGGCGGCGCAGCTAATATTGATGACCGCATCTTCCCCAATGGGCTCTATGCCGTGCTTTACGGCGTTCTCCACCACGGGCTGTATGAGCATTTTGGGAATTTCTATGCCCCGGTACGCCGCGGGGACATCGATATGCAGGGTTATGGTGTAATCGTTGCGGAGGTTCATCAACCTGATATAGTCGGATATGTATTCGAGCTCCTGTTCCAGGGACACCCGGTGCTTCCCGAGCTTGAGGGAATAGCGCATGAGGCGGCCCAGGATGGTAATGCTCTCCACAATTTCCTGCTCATCCTTGAGCTCCGCCTGCATTTTAATGGTTTCCAGGGCGTTATACAGGAAATGGGCGTTTATCTGGTTCTGCATAGCCTTAATCTGTGTCTGGGCCAAAAGTTCGTGTTCTTTCCGGGAGCTTTCTATAAGCGAATTGATTTGGGCAACCATGGCGGTAAAGATGTCTGCCATTTCGGCTACCTCGTCGGTGCCTTCCACGGCGATGCGAATCTCCAGGTTGCCGTCCCGCACAGCCCGCAGGCCCTGCATAATGGTATAGAGCCGCCTGAAGAGCCGTTTTGTGGCGCCGCTTATGATCATAAACATGACCAGAATGGAGAGCAGCAAAATTCCGATAGACACAAAGCGGATGATTGAAATGTTAGCCATCAGGCTTTTGGCGGACCGCCAGTGCACCAAAGTAAGGCCGAGCCGGGGGATGCGCCTAAAGGCAAGGATGTATTCATCGGTATGGTTTTTATAGCGCCAGGTACCGCTTTCGGCCTGGGGAAACCGTTCATCAATCTCCTTAATAAGGACCGGATCCAATTTCCGATCCGCCAGCAGGGGCTCATAGCCCTGATACACCATGGTAAAGCCCGAACCGGCCTGGGCGTTGTCATAGTAAAGGAAGGGGAAAAAGTCCGTCATACGGACCCCAATCTGTACATAGCCCACATGCCGTTTTTGGAGTTCCATTTCGGCGGTCAGATATACCGCGCTCTCCACCTGCAGTTCTACCCGGCTCGTGATTCTGTTTGTGTAATTAAAGACCCACCGGGGTATGTTCTTGTCTGCCAGCCGGTCTTCCTGATACACCAGGGGCCACCGTTCGGGGATCGCCTCGTTTTTTACGAAGAGATACACCTTGTAAATGAGGGGCTGGGTAAAGGTAATCCGTTCAAGTATTTTCGTGTGGTAGATAAGCGTTTCGACGGTCCGTTCCGGTTCATTGGCGGTGGATAAATACAAAAACTGCTTAAGATCAAAGTCGCTTGAAATAACGCTTTCCAGGTGTTCCATCTGGAGGGCCGCGTTTTCCACATACCGGGTTTGTTCGCTTATAATCCGCTCCGATTCCTGGAGCATGGCGGTAATGCTGTTACCCGCTACATATTCGGAGGCCCCAATAATAAGGAGGCTCAGGGGAACAGCAATAATAAGGGTATAGATGAATGCAACCTGGGTGGAAAACTTCCAGCGCCGAACCATATACCAAGTATAGCTGATTTTGGAGATTTTTGTGTATTTTCGTATGCCGCTGATTTCGTTTTGGTGTCTTTTTTTCGGTTTTTAAATAAAGGGCCCGCCCAGATTTTTGTCTGGGCGGGCTTACTGAAAGCGGGCCAGATGCCGGCCTGTACGACCGGCGGGAGGATCTAGCATTACTGGATGTTGCTATAGAAGTTTACATTATCACCATTGGCATCTATAAACTGGATATTTTTAATATTATAGAACTGGCCAGCAGTTAAATCACCGAATACGGTTCCATCATCTGCAACAGAATTATATCCCCATACAATTGCCATCCCGGTATCAACATAGTCTTTTGCAGTATTAAAATCTACAGAAGTTTTACCATACCTAACGGTATTAGTGACTGTTGACAAATCAA
>JAIWNU010000207.1 GCA_020216655.1 Treponema sp.
TGGGACACGTTAATTGCATCAAGCCGTTCAAGAACCAGCTTTTCTTCTACGTTATCCGGCAGGCTCAGTACCAGCAATGCAGCACTTTTTGTATTGCTGCCACGGTTAAAGCTATATCCAATAAAACCGGCAACACCCAGCATCCAAAGAATGGCATAAAACCATAGGATTCGGCGGCGTTTCATAGCATCTATCCCTACAGGAGGGCAAAAGCAGCCGCAATAAGGATACCCAAAAGAGCGCCAACGAGAACTTCAAGAGGTGCGTGCCCCTGAATTTCCTTAACCTGATGATAGGGAACATTCAGCCGGTCTGAAACCTCTTTTCCAAGCAAATTGAGAGCCCGGGCCTGAAGTCCTGCGGACCTGCGTACACCCATAGAATCCCGAATCACAATAAGCGCAAGACAGAGGGTAACAATAAAGATAGTGGATCCCAGGCCTTCTTTAAAACCGACCGAGGTAGCGAGGGCTGTTACAAGGGATGAGTGGCTGGATGGCATCCCCCCTGTTTTCCAGAGCAATGTAGAAACAATTTCCTTTGCGGACTTTTTCGTACTTTTAAGCAACACAATGACGGCTTTCAGCAACTGCGCAAAAATAAGACTGGTTACGGCTGAAAGAAATACAGGGTTTTCAATGAAAGCCGAAAAATCTTTAGAACGTAACGGAATTAATGAAACCATTGCCTTACAATCCCCTATGTGGGCTCTTTTGTCAAGAACCGGCTTCTGATAGAATACCATATATGGCCTATACTGCGCAAATCACCCCCGATGACCAAAACAGGCGGCTGGATCGCATTTTGCGGAAAGCATTTCCCAGCCTGCCCTTATCGGCAATTCATAAAATGATTAGAAAAGGCCAGGTTCATATTGATGGAAAGCCGGTGTCTGCGTCCTTTAAACCCCAAGCAGGTTCAGTGCTCGAAATTCCGGCCTTAGATATTGCTCTAAAAGAGAGTACAGCTCCACGGCAGCACAAAGAACGGGGTATCCCCCTCTCGATACTGTTCGAAAATGAAGCCCTTTTGTGCATCAACAAAAAACGGGGCATCCCGGTACATGGGGAAAAGAGCGTAGATGAGGCAGTACTGGCATATCTTAAGCCCAAACTACCGCCTTCCCTCTCATTCAAACCAGGGCCCTTGCATCGGCTCGACCAAGGCACAAGCGGAATCTTGTTCTTTTCCAAAAACATCCGCGGGGCCCAGGCCTTTAGCGAAGGGCTTCGGGAACATCGCTTTGCCAAATGGTACCTGGCAGTCCTCCAAGGCCATGTTACCGAAGCGGCCCAATGGGACGATGTAATCCTGCGGAATCGAGAACAGGGTTTGAGTCATATTGATAAAGATGCGATGGAAGGAAAAAGAGCAACGACCACAGTGTATCCCATTTTACACAATAGAGATTCCCATACCGCGGCAACACTGGTATGCATCAAACTGGGTACAGGACGGACCCATCAGATTAGGGTGCAAGCAGCGCATCACGGCTTTCCGCTCCTGGGTGATATAAAATATGGCGCAAAGAAACAGCCCTTTCCGTGGCTGCTTCATGCCTATGAAATGGATGGACTCGAAACATTACACCTTTCATTGCCAGCGGCTCTCCGGGCTCCGCTCTGGCCAGATCAGCTCGCCCTCCTGCAACGCCTCTTTCCTGAAAAAGAACAGCATCTTTTTTTTCAAAGACTCGAGCAAACCCCTCCCCTTTTATCGCTCCTTGATGCTATAATTAACTAATGTTTCGTGTACTGAGTGATTTATTCTGGTTCTTCAAAGGTGTAAAAGTGTATGCCCTGGTAGGTGAGAGCGGTACAGGCAAAAGTTTCCGTGCCAAGCTGGTAGCCCAAAAATACGGAATAGATTTAATTATCGATGACGGTCTTTTGATCCGGGACAACCGGATTCTGGCAGGACATTCTGCAAAAAAGGAAAAAACCTTTCTGGCTGCGGTAAAGGTAGCCCTCTTCGATGACAAGGCCCATCGAGACGAGGTAGCCAGAAAGCTGCAAACTGAAAAATTTAAAAAAATACTCATTCTTGGCACATCAATTAAAATGGTGAATAAAATTGCAGCCCGCCTGCAGCTTTCACAGCCTTCAAAAATTATCAAAATAGAAGATATCGCAACTCAGGAAGAAATAGAAAAGGCGATTCGGACCAGAAAAATTGAGGGAAAACATGTAATTCCAGTTCCGTCCATTGAAGTAAAACGAAACTATCCGAATATTTTCTATGATGCTATCCGGGTCTTTTTAAAACGGGGCGTCCTGCCGCCGGTTGGAACAAGTACCAAGGTTCATGAAAAATCGGTGGTACGGCCCGAATATTCCAAACGGGGCAAGGTTATTATTTCGGAAGCAGCCCTGAGCCAGATGGTAATTCATTGCGTCGATGAATTTAACCCCAGCATCAGAATAAAAAAGATAGTGGTCAAGGAGGACGGACAGGGCTATCGGCTCGTGATTACGATCGATGTCCCCTACGGAACCCAGCTTGCAGGCAACATCCACGAATTGCAGCAGTACCTTATCGATAACATTGAGCGGTATACGGGTATACTTATAGAAGAGGTCAATATTATAATTGACAAAATCACCCAATAAACGGAGGTAATCATGACAAAAAAAGGGATAATGCTGGCACTGTTTGCCATGCTGAGCATTTTGAGCATAGCAGCACAGACTAATGATATCACTTTTTCTGATGCTTCGGGCACATACTATCAGGTGTTTGCAGAAAAAGGGAAAGATGCGGCCCTTGCATTGGCCAAAGAAATGGACGCCCGTTTCGCTGTATATAATCGTTTGTTCCGCTTTCCCCTTTCCCGGCTCACGAAACCACTGACTGTCCGTTCATTCGCCACCAAAGCCGCTTATGACACCTATGTAAGTACAAAGCTTGGTAACACAAGGAACGGAGCGGTATACCTGCATTACAGCAACCGGCCCGATCTTAATGAGCTTGTAGTCCTTGAAGGTTCAGAAGAAGCTAAAATGGTGTTCCCGCACCAGGCATTTATCCAGTTTCTGCGGGCCTTTGTTCAAAATCCGCCCACATGGCTTCAGGAAGGATTAGCCATTTACTTTACAACCCTCGGATATGACAGAACAAAAGGAGAGGCAACCTATGAGGAAAACCTGTCCTGGCTCGACATGGTAAAAAGCTGGGGCAGTGCAGCACCAAACCCGGAAGCCGTGATTATGTCGGATATACAGAACCCGCTTGCATCGCCCCAAATTCAGGGGGCTTCCTGGGCGTTTGTCTCATTTTTACTCAATACGGACAATGAAGAATATCGCCGCTCTCTTTATGAAATCTTTATGGTCCTTTCCCCTACTGAATCCAGGGATGTAAACAGCAAGATCGCCCTGGACCGAATTGTTCCCTGGATATCGATAGAAGAATTAACCAAGGAATACCAGAGTTATATAAAGGAACGGAAAACATTCAGCGAGCTCATAGAAGCGGGACGGCAGGCCTATGCGGCAAAGGATCTAGCAAAAGCAGAAGTGCTGTTCCTTTCAGCCATGAATCTGCAGCCTACCCACTATGCAAGCCACTATTATCTGGGGCTCCTCTCCTATGAACAAAAAAAGTATGATATGGCGGAAAACTATTATCGGTCTGCGCTGCTTTACGGAGCCGATGAAGCCCTGGTTAACTATGCTTTAGGACTAAACGCTGGGGCTGCAGGACGCAAGGCTGATGCGGTACAGTACCTTGAAAAAGCCGCGGCCGCAGCCCCAGATCGCTACAAAGCTAAAGTGCAAGAGCTGTTACCCCGCTTTAAATAAACCTGCACACGGCCAATGCTATCCCTGCGAATACCTGCAGGGATAGTTCAGTTTGCCGCGCTGTAGGAAAACCAAACAAATCGTTTATTGAATAGGTTCTGCCCCGTGCCCTGTTTTCTTGCTGCGTCTGCGGCGTCTCTTTTTTGCCCGCGGTTCAACTCCGGGTAGTTTTTCTTCCGCTGCCGGTTCAGGAACAGACTCTTTATTCTTGCCTTTTTCAAAGGTTCGTGCCTTTTTAATGCCAATCCCATGTTCACGAAACAGCATACGGACCGCATTTTCTAGTTCAATCCGGGGCGGATTCATTGGGAGAATATAGGACCGGCATGAGGTCAGGGCTGAACGGTAGGCTTCGAGCGGTTCCTGTTTCCAATCAACAATAGTATTAAGATAATCCCTAATAAAGTAGCTTATAACTTCGCCGCTTCGCAGTTCTTTTTTAGATTGTATTACCCCATCTAACTTAGAAAGGCTCTCAAGATAGCTTTGCTTAAAACCTGGCCTCGTCTGCATGAGACGGACCGCTTCAGGCTGCAAATATTGATACAATGAATAGACAAGCAGCTTTTCTACGATCTGTTTTGAATACCCAGAATTGATTATTTTAAAGATCTCTTCTGTTCTTCGAGATGGGGAAACCGAATCAAGCAGCGGGGCGCTCTTTTTAATTTTCCATGCTACAATAATAGGAATTCGGAAACCCGTCGTGGCAGCATATTTGACCGCCCTGATCATACGCACCGGATCGTCTTTAAATATGAGCTTGAGTGGAATAATCGGACGGATAATTTTAGATTTTATATCCCTTAAGCCTCCCACATAATCCACAACAACCTGCTCTTTCGGATCGTAGAACAACGCGTTTAATGTAAAATCTCGGCGAAGTACATCTTCTTCTATGGTACCAAAGGTATTGCCTGTGTGTCCGTCTTTTATGGAACGAAAGGTGGCAACTTCAAAAATAGTATCTCCAACATAGATATGAACAAGCCGAAAACGGCGGCCGATGATCCGAGAATTACGGAACAGACGCTTAATTTGCGATGGACTTGCGCTGGTTACGATATCAAAATCTTTAGGTTTCTTTCCAACGATAAGGTCCCGTACTGCGCCGCCTACAATGTAGCTTTCATGTCCTGCTTGCTTTAGGCGGCTTACGATACGTATAGCCTCATAGTCAACATCGGAGCTTTTAATATTATGTTCTTCTGCAGTATATACAATAGCTTTCTTTACTGGCCGCCCCTGCTGATCGGTAGAATATCTGATACGCAAATGTTGCCTCGTCTGAAAAAAGAATTACCTTTAGAGCCAATTATAAAAGTTGGGCGTAATAACATCTCATTTACAGATGTCGATTAATCCACGCAAGAAGGTTCTGAATTACCTCTTCCCGATTAATTTCATTCAGCATTTCATGCCGGCCTTCGGGATACAAGATAAACTCAAGATCCTTTATGCCCTGCTGCTTATAGGCTTCTACCAGTTTGGTCGGGCTTTTTCCCATATCTCCGACCGGATCTGCGGAGCCTGCAAAGATAAATAGTGGCAGATTTTTAGGGATTCTGTCCAGAGCTTCCTTACGATGAATACTCTGTAAACCCCGGGCCAGATCCCGGTAAAAAGCTACCGAACAGGGGAAACCGCAGAGCGGATCGGCCACATAAGCATCCACTTCCCGCTCATCCCGGGAAAGCCAGTCAAAATTGGTGCGGTTAGGCTTGAACGCCTTGTTGTAAGGACCGTCTGCTAAATTATAAACCAGGGGAGAAAATTTCCTGCATCCCCGAATGAACGCAATGAGGCTTGCCAAGGCAGCACCAACTGGGACTTCGGGACCGCCGGGGCCGCGGGTACCGGAGAGTATACATCCGGCTAAATTATGTTCTGATCGCTCAATATAAGCTTGAGCGAGGAAGGACCCCCATGAATGGCCGAACAGGAACAGGGGCAGATTTGGTCGTTCCTGTTTAATAAACGCGCTTATCATTTTCAGATCCGCTACAACCTTGTTGAAACCATCCTTGTCAGCGCAATGTCCCAAAAGTCCGCCAGATTCGGGAGCATTTTTGCCCCCCTGGGCAGTCTGTCCATGCCCCCGATGATCATCAGCCCAGACCTCATAACCGGCCTTACAAAGCGCTTCTGCCAGCCGCCCATACCGCTGTGAATGTTCGGCCATACCATGAACAACCTGCACAACCGCCTTTGGCGCTGCTTCCGGGCTCCAAATACGTACAAACAGTTGAGTTCCATCTTTTGCGGTAATATATCTTGTGAGTTCTTTCATCATGAGAACATTGTAAACCCTATACCATCGTTCTGGCAATCATGATATATTCTGTTTATGGCGATTGGAGAAAAAGTATATGGCCACATTGAATCAATAGCAGCCGGTGGCGCAGGAATTCTTCGCTGGCAAGGTAAAACAGTCTTTGTAGATTATACCGCACCGGGGGACTATATAAAGGCTACCATATTTGATGAAAGTCCGTCCTGGGCACGGGCATCGCTGCAAAAAATTGAAGAATATTCATCTCTTAGAACAGAAAGCCCCTGTCCCCATTATGGCCGCTGCGG
>JAIWNU010000208.1 GCA_020216655.1 Treponema sp.
TTGCGGGTGAAGCCATAGATCTCGGAGCCCGGATTGTCAGTGTGGCCGACGCATTCGAAGCCATGGTATGCGAAAAACCCTATCGGAACTCCATGATTGGCTACCAAGCTATGAAAAATCTTCTTTCAGACAATGCCCGGCGCTTCGACCCGGAGGTGCTCAAGGCATTCATTAAGACCATGGGTATTTATCCTATTGGATCCATCGTGCTTCTTAACACCGGAGCCATAGCCAGGGTTATCGAAGGTCACAGTGACGCCCCCTTACGGCCCAAGATACGCATTCTTGTAGACGAGTTTGGCAATGCCTTTAACAACGACGACGGGGAAATCATCAATCTGCTGCAAGAAAAAAGCATGTTTATTGCCCGGGCGATTGACCCCAAGGAACTGACCAAGGGCCGTGAATAGCCGAAATAAAGGGTTCGACGGCGAAGAACGCGCTGCAGCCTACCTAGAATCCCAGGGCTTTAAGATAATAGCCCGCAATTTCCGCGTTCCAGGGGGCGAAATTGATATTATCGCCCAGCATGATGATACCCTTGTATTCATCGAAGTAAAAGCCTGGACATCCTTTGGCATAGAAAATTTAGAATACGCTATTAACAATCAAAAACAAGCCAGAATCATTAAAACGGCTAAGTTTTTCCTTGCAACCCATCGAGAATATAACAGTATGGCTTTGAGATTTGATGTATTATTTATCGGAAAACAAGGTATTCACCATCTTGCCTCAGCCTTTATGGAGCGTGTATTATGATGGTTCAAACAGAGAACCACCAGAACAACCACAAACTGGAAGAACTAAAACGGCTTATCAATGACGATCTGTATCTGGCAGGGGCGATACAGAGAATTGCCCAGGTTCTCAGTGAAGAGTTGTTGGAAGGACCAAAATCAGGAGCTATACATGGCAGAAAACGGCAGAGATGGATATAACCGCCGGCGAAATAAATATAAAGATCGGGACCGGCAGCAAAACAAAGACAAGACACCGCAAAAGGCAGCACAGAAACCTGCAGATAAACCCCGGTTTGATAAACAAAAAGGAACGCTCATCGACCGGCCCCAATGGATTCCGCCCAAACTTGGCCAAAATCAGCTTCCCCGGTCCGAATGTCCCTATTGCGGAAAACCCCTCAATGACCTGTCGAGCGCGTTAACCGATCCGGTTTCACTTGCCCCGGTACATTTTGATTGTGCCCTAAGGCGAATCAGCGACCGGGAAAATCTGCAGGAAGGTGAAAGTCTCACCTACATTGGCGGCGGCCGTTTCGGCATCATACAATTCCCCAATCCGCAGGACACTACCCATTTTGTTATAAAACGGGTGATTCAGTGGGAAGATAAAGAAAAAAGAGCCCCCTGGCGACGGACCGTGGCTGATAATTTTTCACAGACCTAAGTAGGTTTAGCCTGCAAGGAAGGCCGTTATGCAGGATACAGATGAATTCCTGAGCAATCCCAAAGTATTAAGCCAGTACAACCTGCTCCAGGAACTCGGGGTGTTCCAGTATATCGACACCCTGAAAACACAGATCCGGAACGGCGAGGCCCTCATCAGTTCAGCCAAGAAAATCCTGCATTGCACATCTATCGATGATATTTTAGAAAGCACGGTCAAAGAAATTTCAGACCGCTTTCTGCCCTCTTTTCTTATTTTCCTCTGGAAGCCGTCGAGTACCCATAAGGATGTAGTAGTCCGGGGGTATAAAAATTTTAAGAATTTTGATCTTAATTTAAAAATTGAAGATTTAAGCCCCTTCGAGGCCTTTTTTAAACAATATTCCCAGCCTATCAGCTTTGATTTGCTTGAATACCAGCTTAACAATCCGCAACTCACCGATGACATGAAAGAATACAGCCCCGAGGTGGTAATCCCAATCCTTGGGCCTTCGGGACTCTACGGAATGATCCTCGTGGGTTCCAAGCTGCTGGAAGAACAATATTCGCTGCAGGAACTGTCCTTCCTTGATAAACTCATGTCTTTTACCAGCCTGGCTATTCAGAATTTTATCCACTATCAATATTCGGTACGGGACGGAAAAACGGGCCTCTTTAATCATGGTTTTTTTATGATTCGGCTCAGAGAAGAAATAGCCCGTTCTTACCGTATCAATCAGCCTTTTGCACTTATCATTATCGATGTGGATAAATTTAAAGCATTTAACGATACCTACGGTCATCTTGCAGGAGACGCGGTGCTGGAAGAACTGGCCCGGACAATCCAGAAAAACCTGCGGAGCCAGGATATTCCTTCCCGTTTCGGCGGGGAAGAATTTACTGTATTATTACCCGAAACAAACCGAGCCTCAGCCTGGGTGGTAGCTGAACGACTAAGAAATGCGGCTCAAGCAATGCAGGTAAATTGGAGTCAGCCGCTTCCACAGGTAACCATAAGCCTCGGGGTTGCACTGTTTGACGGGACAGAACAACTCGAACCGGAAGAACTGGTAAAACGGACCGATGAAGCCCTGTACCAGTCAAAAGCACGGGGACGCAATCGCACAACCGTATGGGGAGCAGGACTCCTCTATAAGACCCAGCAGCTTAAATCAAATCTCAAAATTAAATAATAAAAACGACATATCGTCCTGTTGTGGCACCCCTTCTCTAAACAGGTCGATCTGCTCAGCCAAACGCTCAGTAAGCAGTTGGCCATCTCCCGGCAAGGAAAGCAGCAGTTCCTTAAGCCGTTCTTCTCCGAACTCCTCCCCCGCCCCATTAATCTGCTCAGTAATACCGTCGGTATACACAAAAAGCCGGTCTCCCTGCTGCAGCTGAAGTCCCATAAGAGATGGCGACACATCTCCTTCTATTCCAATAGGTAAATTGAGCAAGCGGCCCTTAATAGGCCGTATATGCCTATTCCGGATTAAATACACATGGGAATGCCCCATATCGGCGCACAGCAATTTTGAATGCTCCGGATCAAAGATCATAAAAAAGCCGGTGAGGTATTTCTCCATATGGAAAGTTGATACTATAGCTTTGTTAATGGTCACAATAAGGTCCCGCAGACCCCGCCTAAAATCATAGGTACGCAGCATACCCCAAAGCATAGAAACGATGAGGGATGCAGAAACGCCTTTTCCCGAAACATCACAGAGGGTAGCAAAGAGCATCCTATTTTGAATCTCCTGCATAAAATAAAAATCCCCGCCCACGCCCTTTGCAGATCGGGACCAACCAACGACAGAACAGCGGCTTCCCTCAATCTTTGTAGTGGACAAAAGCCGTTCCTGTATCCTGCCTGCTAGCTCTATATCATTTCTGGTAATGGCAGCAAGATATTCGTTCAAATCATACAGGGAAAATATCCCCTGAAAAATACCGTTTTCATCAACAAGGGGATAATATTTATTTGGTTTTGCTATCTCTCCCGTATCGCTTGTAACTTTAGAATTCTCTTCGTCCTTTCGGTGAATCTGCTGGGCTACGGTTAAAAAATTTTGCCGTCCGTCAAAGGGTGTGACATGGGTAAGCAATTCTTTTATTAAACTCCGCTGCAGAACTTCCCTGCCAAAGGGCTTACCAACCAAAGAAAATAGGGCCTCCCGTTCAACAATTCCAAGGTATCGTCCCGCCCTGTCTACCACCGCGAAGACCGCAATCTCCGGGCGCTGCTGCAATTCATCGGTCAGATCCAGGACCTTGACCGATGCCGGCGCATACCACAGATATTTTGCAATATTTAAAATTGAGTTGGAGTAGCGTCTCTGTGGATTGGTTTGGGAAAGAATTGTTTCCCTGGCTTCTAAAGTTTTCATAGCAAGACCAGATTCGCATATCATTGTTAAAAGAATATTAGACTTATCTTTTTTTACGGTTTTCTCACATTTCTTTGATAGTTTTTTGACAGTAATACTTTTAAGTACAGCCATGGAAACTATGGATATGATAGACAAGAACCATGGCTGGTATACACTGGCGATCAGCGGAGACGTGGATCTCTATTCCGCGGCGGACCTACTTAAAAAGACTCAGGAAATTCTACAGCAGAATATTTCGCACCTACATATTGACTGCTCCCGAGTCAATTACATGGATAGTTCTGGAGTGGGAACCATTATTCGAACCATGCAGGCCGCTAAAACAAAGGGCATTAAAATAACCTTTTCGGGTATCCAGGGAACTCCACGAAGGGTCCTTTCCATGGCAAACATTCTGCCCATCATTACAGAAGCGGCCCCGCCGCATCAGAAACAGGAGACCCGTTCATGAAACAGCTTATAGTACGGAAGCTCATTGTTGATGAACATAACGAGCTCTTCGATGCCCAGGGCATGCGGTATATTGAGTTTCCCAGCGACTACCAACGGATCCGGGAATATACTGCCCTCGTTCTTAAAGACTGCCCCGAAGAATTCATGGAAGGGAACCTCTTGGAACAGCAGCTTTCTGAAATTATTAAAAACGGGATAAAACACGGGAACAAAAAGGATCCAACAAAAAAGCTCAAGGTGTGGTACGACCTGCGCAAACGGGTCCGTTTCATTGTGGAAGATGAAGGCGAAGGATTTACCAACCTTGAAGAATGGAACGAATATTACCGCAAACGGCAGGAAGCCCTGTACCGCGAAGACTTCGATACCTTTCTCAGTATGGCAAGCTACCGCGGCCCCCACAGCGAGGAGGATGACGGGGGCAACAGCCTCATTGCAGCCCTGGAGTATTGGAACGGCGGTATGATATACAATACAAAGAAAAATAAAGTCGGTGTCGTTCGCTGGTTCACCAACGGATCAGGGATCGTACCCCAATAAAGCCCCCGGTTCAGAGGCGCTCTCCCTTTATCACGAGGCTGCAGTTCTCAGATAAATCACCTCATCAGGGGCTCCCCCTCGACACCCGGCCATTCGTAACGCCACCCCTCGCCAGGGAGCCTGTTTTTTTGCTACAATGACAGCCAGAAAGGAGCCCAGCGTGATAGGAATCATTGGTGCAATGGAAGCTGAGGTAGAGCTTCTGCGTTCTGCCATGAAGGACCTCAGAGAGGCCCCTATTGGGTCTTTTACATTTTATTCTGGCCGCATACAGGATAAAGATACAGTCCTGCTCCAATGCGGTATCGGCAAGGTGCAGGCCGCCGTCGGCTGCGCCCTCTTGCTGCAGCATTTTAAGCCCCAATGTATTATCAACACCGGGTCCGCAGGCGGTATCGCCCCGGGCCTGCACTTCGGCGATGTGGTCATTTCAGAGGGGCTCCTCTATCACGACGTAGATGTAACCGCCTTCGGCTACCTCCCGGGGCAGCTCCCCGGACACCCCCAAATCTTCGCAGCCGACGGCGGCCTGCAAAGCAAGGCAGAACAGGCACTGCAGACCCTGAAAGAACGGGGCCGCCTGCCAGAAAACCTCAGTTATCAAAAGGGAATCATTGCATCGGGAGATATCTTTATGCATGAGCCAGAAAGGATTATGCAGCTCCGGAAAACCTTCCCCCAGGTAAAGGCCGTCGAAATGGAAGGAGCAGCCATAGCCCACTGCTGCACCCTTTTTTCTACACCCTTTTTGGTACTCAGGGCCCTCTCGGACATCGCCGGGGAAGAATCACCACTTAAGTTTGATGAATTCCTCCCCATAGCTTCCCGCCATTCAAGCGAAATCGTCAGGGAGCTCATGCTCCAGCTTTAGCATAAGGAGACCCGCAATGGAAAAAATTGCCAGTTTTACCGTAGACCACACCAAAATGAAGCGGGGCGTCTTTGTGTCCCGCAAAGACCGTTTCGGCGACACGATTATCACCACCATCGACATCCGCATGAAAGAACCCAACCGGGAGCCCGTGCTCGATGTGCCCGCGTCTCACACCATTGAGCACCTGGGGGCAACCTTCCTCCGGTCCCATCCACAGTGGGGCAACCGGGTCGTCTACTTCGGCCCCATGGGCTGCCGAACCGGCTTTTATGCACTTTTCGAAGGGAACCTAACGTCTTTAGATATACTGAGCCTTATCACCGAAATGTACGAGTGGATTGCCTCTTATATTGATGAAATTCCGGGGGCTCAGGCGGCGGAATGTGGGAACTGGCGGGACCATAACCTGGATATGGCGCGGTATGAGGCGCTCCGCTTTCTGGATGTGCTCAAAAAGCCCCTCACGGAGAACCTGGAATACCCGTCATAAAACGCTGCCCCCTGGAGCGGCCGACGGGAGTCGAACCCGCGTCACGAGCTTGGGAAGCTCGGGTAATACCGTTATACGACGGCCGCTCCAGGGGGCAGAATGTAGCAGCACTATACCTAAAAAACCATTTTTCTGTCAAGACTTTACGAAAACTCTAAAAATCCCGTTCTATCGCAAAACGCCGAAAGGTGCCTTTTGACATGACCTTTCGCACTTCTACACGCTCAACACGGGC
>JAIWNU010000209.1 GCA_020216655.1 Treponema sp.
CCGTCCTTAAGACTCTTCATTTTTACCCGTGCAAAGGCACCGCCCTTGCCGGGATTAACAAATTCTCGTTCAACCACGATAAAGGGCTGGCCCTTCTGCAGCAAACAGGTGCCTTTGGCGATATCTCCGCCTCGAATCATAATGGTCCTCTCTTATTGGAATACGATATGCAGTAGTTTTTTTATTATATCAATTTGATAAATCTTAGTCTAGAAACTTGATTATGCTTCCGGTGATATGCTTCGCCTTGACAAAAATGGTCATATGCTCATAATCAAAGCATTATGAGCGCAGCTATAGAGAAATTTTCCAAAATGGGAATTAAACACCTTATTGGTGTTGTAAGCGGAAAAGGCGGGGTCGGAAAATCGACTACCAGCGTACTTCTGGCCCAGGCTTTGGCAGCACGGGGCTACAAGACGGGCCTTTTAGATGCGGATATCACCGGTCCCAGCATTCCCCGGCTTTTTGGTCTTGAGGGCCTTAAGGGTGAAAGCGACGGCGAAAAACTTTATCCCCTGGAAGCTGATCAGGGTATCAAGGTTATTTCGGTTAACATGTTTTTACCCGAAGAAGATGAGCCGGTTATTTGGCGAGGCCCCTTGCTTTCTAGGGCACTTAAGCAGTTTTACGAAGAAGTTGCCTGGGGCGAGCTCGATTACCTTGTAGTAGACTTTCCCCCTGGAACAAGCGACGTGGTTTTAAGCGGTTTCCAGCAGCTTCCTTTGGATGGTATCGTCGTTGTGGTAACTCCGCAGGATTTTGTGTCCATGATAGTGGCCAAGTCGGTAAAAATGGCGGTAAAAACCAACGTTAAGGTCCTTGGTATGGTGGAAAATATGGGTTCCATGATTTGTCCCCACTGCGGCAGCGAATTTACCCTCTTTGCCCAGGGCCAGGCGAGGGAAGGATCTGAGAACCTCCAAATGCCGGTCCTTGCCCGCTTCCCCTGGAGGCAGGAACTTGCCCAGCGGGGGGCTCTCATATGGAGCCATCTCCCGGCTGACCTGCAGGCCGCTGCAGATGCTCTTGTACAGAACGTGGTTGTATCATTAAAATAAACTTATCTAGCTGTGGTTACCGGGGGCTTAATGCGAAGCATAATGCAAAAAGTGAAAGAATCTTTACTCATGATTCTCATAGGCAGTGTCTTGTCCTGTGTTTCAGTAAAAAAGGTTGAACCTCCGGTACCGCCGCCACCTATCCCGGAGCCTGTGCCGCAGTTTTCTGTGGGGCTTCCCATACTGGAATCGGGTGGGGAGCTTGCGGTTCTCTTTAAGGTCCCGCTTAAGATTGAAAATCCGGGAAAAGATACTTACGCACTGCAAAACCTGGAAGCTGAGGCGGTT
The DNA here is from genome assembly GCA_020216655.1 of Treponema sp. Taxonomy (GTDB): domain Bacteria; phylum Spirochaetota; class Spirochaetia; order Treponematales; family Breznakiellaceae; genus Gracilinema. Next base: position 1,350 of record JAIWNU010000209.1, read on the forward strand.
TTGCACCTGCCTGATCGGGATCTAAAACTACAAACCCAGCTTGTCAGTGCTGAACAAGAACCAGTTCAGGGCACCATGATTGATCCTCATGGGAGCTCTGCCTGGTCGCTTGCTGTTTCAGTACCCCTTGATCAGGTACTTTCCCATTTTTCTGAACCTGCTTCGGCTGCTTCTCGCCCAGATGGATCCAATAATGCATCTAAAGTGTTCGATGTTTCTGCCATGGCGATGCTCCTCGATCCGCGGGGCAAGGTTTTGAACCTGGAAACCAAGACAGCGATACCCATGCCCCAGATCTTTTGGCCAGAGGTCAGGGTGCTGAACATCGCAGTTAAGCGGGCTGAGCTAATCAATACGAGGCTTAAGGTTCGGCTGCTGATAGAAAACCACAATAATTTTCCCCTGACTCTTTCCCGTTTTTCCTATGAGCTCTACGGAAACGGTCGTTTCTGGGCAGACGGAAGCCTGGCTGACCTCTTTACCATACAGGGCAACGAAAGTATCGAGAAAGATATTTATCTCCTTATGAATTTCATCAATATGAAACGGGATTTGCTGGATCAGGTTATTGCACTGAAATCGGTGCAATACCGTTTCCATGGGGACCTGCGGATAGAAAGCCCACTCCTGTACTTGCCGGCCTTCCCCTATGCTTTTGACAAGCAGGGGAGCTCTCCGGTCATTGAATAAGCCTCAGAGTCTCTGTTGGTCCGCTGATTGACAGCCTCTTGACAGATATTAGTTGAAAAATTACAATCAAAACAAAACCTTGCACAAGGTATTAATGACAATGAATACGAGGGAGGCACAGGGTATGCCGAATTTGGATTTTCCTAAGGATTTTATTTGGGGAACCGCAACCGCCAGTTTCCAGGTGGAAGGGGCGGCCTATGAGGATGGCCGGGGCGAAAGCATCTGGGACCGGTTTTGCAGAATGCCGGGCAAGGTTTTTGCAGGCGATAACGGGGATGTGGCCTGTGACCAGTACCATCGGTATCCTGAAGATATTAAATTGATGAAAGAAGCGGGGATTCAGGCTTACCGTTTTTCTATAGCTTGGCCCAGGATATATCCTGAAGGTACCGGTCAAGTGAATCCGAAGGGTCTTGCCTATTACCGAGCCTTGGCAACCGCCCTCCGGGATGCGGGCATAGAACCGGTGGCAACCCTGTACCATTGGGACCTGCCCCAGGCTTTGCAGGATCGGGGGGGCTGGGAGAGCCGGGAGACCGCCTTTGCCTTTGAACAGTATGCAAAAACCTGCTTTGCTGAACTTGGAGACCTTATTCATACCTGGATTACCCTGAATGAACCCTGGTGTTCCGCCTACTTAGGTTATGCCATGGGGCACCATGCACCGGGTCTTACGGATATAAACGCAGCGGTACGGGCGGTACATCACCTTAATTTAGCCCATGGGCTTGCGGTTCGGGCCTTCAGGGTTTCAGGCAAGAAGGGGAGCATCGGCATTACCTGGAATATTATTATCCCCCGGCCTGCAACCAGGCAGGAACAGGATGTACGGGCCGCCGAATACTGCATCGATCGGGATACCCGAATGTTTACCGGACCGGTGTGCGGCCATGGTTATCCCCGGGCATTTCTAGCGAGTATGGGCCTCTCGGTGCCTGAAGAGCCGGGGGATATGGAGATAATATCCCAAAAAATCGATTTTGCGGGTCTTAATTATTACAGCGAGAGTGCGGTCGCCTGGGATGAGAGCAAAGAAGACCATGTCCGCTGGGTTCCAACCTGGCAGGAAAAGACTGATATGGGCTGGCCTATTGTTCCCCAGGGTTTTAAGCGTTACCTCCGTTGGCTTAGCACGGAGACTGGAGGTATCCCTATCTATGTAACCGAAAATGGCTGCGCCCAAAAAGACGAAGTCATCATCGATGAAACGGGGCTCCAGCGGGTTCATGATGCGGGCCGTATCGCTTACCTCAGGTCTCATTTCCTTGCTATGAAAGAAGCGCTGGATGAAGGGATTCCGCTCAAGGGCTATTTCCTCTGGTCTCTTTTAGACAATTTTGAATGGGCCCATGGCTACTCTAAGCGGTTTGGTATTATCTATATGAATTATGAGACCTTGCAACGAATTCCTAAAGACAGTTACTATTACTACAGGGATGTTATTGCAGGGTATGGTGAATGATAGAAGGCAAAAATGAATGGTACGGTTCCCGCATTCTTTCGCTGCTCTATAAGAGTCCCGGCATAAGCCGATCGGACTTGGCAGACATTTTAGGTTTGGATCGGGGAACTGTAAGCCGCATTGTACAGTATCTTGTTTCAAGCGGACTTGTTGTGGAAGGGGAAGAGATCCAGGAAAACTCGGATCAGGCGGGACGTAAGAAGATCGCCCTCTATCTATCCGATTATTCTGGCTATTCTATAGGCCTTGAAGTACAGTATGAGTTTATCAAATACGGTGCGCTGAGCCCCCTGGGGACTGAACTCTTTTCCGGTATCTTCTACCGGTCTGCCAAAGGGAATCTGGTAGAAGATATTGAATATGCGGTTAGCCTCGTAAGAGAAAAGTTTCCACAAAAGAAACTCTTTGGCGTAGGTATCGCCTTAAGCGGTCTGGTTGACCCGATCCGGGGCGTTTTGTTATTCAGCCTTTCTTTAGGTGCCCGGGAGCATCCCCTGGCGCTCGGAGCGGAATTGGAAGGGCGCTTGGGTGTGCCGGTTTTCCTTGACAATGACGCAAAGTGCTGCTGTTACGATGTACTTTCCCGTTCTTCCACAAATCGCTATGCAGAAAATGGAATGCCGCTCGTTTCTGAATCGGGGAATTTTATTTATACCTTCTGTGAGTTTATTGACAATCCTGAAGATACAGAGAAGTACGAACGGATCGGAATTGGGACCGCAGTGGTCTTGCAGGAGAAGATTTTTTACGGCAGCCGCTTTGCTGCCGGCGAGTTCCGTAACCTGTATGCGGATCCTAATCTTCCCGGTCAATTCGGCCGCTATTCCTGCGATTATTTTCTGTCCATGAAAACTGACCTAGAGCGGCGGGCCCTCTTTATCCATGACCTCGCCGGCAGCATGGCCTATATTGCCAATTTCATGGATATTCAGCTCCTGTATATGGGGGGCGGCATTGAACGGTACGGCGAGGAATTGCAGGCAGCCTTTGACCGGGCGGTAGAAAGCACCTGGCTTTACCAGGAATATCTTCCCCGGCATATCCAAATCCAATTTGCTCCCTCGGATGAAAAACCTGCGGTCCGCGGGGCCGCCGCCATGGTGCACCGGCACATTTTCCTGGGGCCCATCCACGAGGGACAAAAGCGGACCGGGCTTGCTTATCTGGAATCTCTGCCGAATTGAGTTTTGAAGTTTATTGGCCGGTCATGGGGAAGGGAAGCACACTGTCTATGGTGGAACGGCCGACAATGGCCATAACGAGCCGGTCCAGGCCCATGGCCACCCCTGAACAGGCCGGGAAACTCCGTATTTTGCCATCCCGGTCCCGGCGAGGTTCGAATACCCGCCAGTACTGTTCATCAATTTGATGAGGAACCAGGGCCTTCTTTTGTTTTTCCTCCCCTTCTGCTGCAAAGTATCGGCGGACCTCTTCGCTGTCGGTTTCTTCGGTATAACAATTGGCGAGCTCTATGCCCCGTACATATAGTTCCCATCGTTCTTTGGCTAGACTGCCTGTACAATTTTTTGCCAGGCAGGGAACAAAGGCCGGGTAATCCATAAGCGCCACAGGTTTGTCCCGGGGTAGGTTTGGTTCTACTGTGTGGACAAAAATAAGGTTATAAAGATCCCCTAGGTCCATAAAATCCGCAACCGGCAACCCAAGCCGCAGGGCCTCTGCTGCGAGAGCCTCCCGGCCCTGGCGTGCAACCGTGTAGAGCGAAAAGCCTGCCCAGCGCTGGAATGCTTCTTCCATGCTCATCTGCACAAAGGGGGGCTGCACATCCGCTGGGGCATCAGTGGGCAGCACAGACCGGAAGAGATCCTCCGTAATGGCAACCGAATCCTTATAGGTGGCTCCTATGGTGTAGTATTCCAGCATGGTAAATTCGGGGCTGTGGAGCCTGCCGGTCGATTCGCCGTTTCGGAAGCATTTGCTTATCTGATATATGCTTGTTCGATGCTGGGCAATAAGCTGTTTCATCCATAGTTCCGGAGAGGGAACCAGATAGTATTCTTTGCGCCGCTCTCTTCCTGCGCTGTCCGGGGGTAACAGGTATTCGGTTTTAAATACCTCAAGACATGTTTCCGGGATCAAGTGGGGCGCAAGAATGGGCGTATCTACTTCGAGATAATTGCGGCTGTCAAAAAAGGAGCGGATGGCCTTGAAAATACGGCTCCGCTCACGAAGCAGTTCTATATCCATCGGTTTGCTCTATGCTAAGCGGCGGATCGCCTCTTTCCATTTTCTGCCCCGGTCAAACTCGTTCAGGAACATACCGAAGGAAGTGCATCCCGGGCTCAGCACTACCTTATCTCCCGGCTGGGCTTTCTCGAGGGCAGCCAAAACTGCCCGATCCAGGTTGTCAAAGGGGCCGAGATAGGAAATACCCCGGGCATCCAATAGCTGCTTGAGCTTCTCTGTACCGGTGCCTGCCAGGAGTATTACCTGTTTTGTTTTGCCGCAGGCCTCTGCCAGGGGGGTAAAATCCAGGTTTTTATCGGTTCCGCCGGTAACCAAAATGGGCATCTGGTCAAAGGCCTGTACTGCCGCTGCGGCAGCCTCTGGTATGGTGGCTGCCGTATCGTTGTAAAACCGTATTCCCCGAATTTCATAAAAGAACTCGAGCCGGTGTTCTATGCCGGGGAAGCTGCCCAGAGCTTCTCGAATGAGTTCTGGCGGTATTCCCAAATCTAGGAGCCCCAAAGCACAGGCAAGCAGGTTTTGCTTTTGGTGTATGCCGGGCACAAGCGGTGCTTCCGGTACAACCTCGGCGATAGAACCGTCCGCAAGCCGGGCAAAGCAGGGCCCTTGGGGGCCATCTATCCATCCATCTAATTCTGCTCTAGGTTCTCCGC
>JAIWNU010000210.1 GCA_020216655.1 Treponema sp.
GAGCAAAAAAGATACAGGGGCTTCGGGCCCAATGGCCCAGCCCTTTCTTACCACATGAGCGGCATCTTCTATATCATCCACATTTTTAACAATGAAGTCATGTAATGGGGTTTTAAAAGCAGGGTATATTCCTAACAGGTCTTCTAACTCTAAATACCGTTCAAGGGAGTCCCGAATCCTTTCTTGCACAGATTCTAGAACTCGTCCTTTAAGAGATTGATTTTTTCTGAAATTAAGATCTTGAATATCTATTTTCCGGCTAGTAAAAAAGAAATCTACCGATACACCAAGAGCGTCGGCTAAGGCTATCAGATGATTGCTGGAGGGCATCATTTTGCCCTGTTCGTATTTGCTGATCGCAGCCTTGGAAAGCTCATTTTTAAGTTTTGCTACCAGCGCATCCATCGACAAGCCAGCCATAATCCGGGCGGCGCGAAGCCGTTCTCCGAAATCGGTATTCATTTCTGTGACCCTCTGTTAACAAAATATATATCATTTATACATTCTGTCAACCTACTCCTTCTCCACTCCAAAAATTAAGTCAAATATATGGAGTGCCGCTCCATATATTCATACAAATTCATGGAGCGGGGCTCCAGCGATGGAGCCAGACAACGGGGCCCAGACAGACTCGCGGCACGGAGCCCCTGCCAAGCCTATACGGCTGTCCCCATACGCCCTGACCCTGCCCTGACGGCCCCCACCCCCCATGACCAGGGACGTTAGCCCCTCGACTTCTTTTTAATAGGAATCCAGACTTCGCTCCGGTAGTTGGGGCTGCTATCCGTTATGGCCGGGTCCTCCTGAGCAGGATAGACTTCAAAGTCAGGGGTGCCCGCATGCTCGTATTCGGAGGCAGGGAACCAGTCGGTATAGATCTGCTTCCATAGGTCCTGAATCGCCTGGGGCATGGGTCCCCGGCATTCAAAGACCGCGTAGGTTGCGGGCGGCAGCTGTACAAGCTGGCACCCCTGCGGAAGGTCCTTAAGGCTTTTGTTTCCCCGCTCTACCGCAATAGCGTAGGCAAAGCTGTTATCCTCCGGCTTGTAGTCATAACAAATGCCGAGCATGCCCATGGGACCGCAGTATTGAGCAAGCCGCTCTACCGAGCCATCCTTGGCTTTTTCCTGCCAGAACTGGGGAATAGCCTTTAGGTTAACCCCGCCGGTACTCGTTGTACGAAGCACCAGCCCCGCAAACTCCATGGCATCCCGCTGTTCAATCCGGTATTTCATCGATCTGTCTCCTTTGAGTATCACCGTAAGCTGTATGGGCGGCCAGAGTTCCAGGAGAACCGATGCTGAGCGAGCCTCGGAGGGCGTAATGCCGAAGAGGCGCTTAAAAGCCTTGGCAAAGGACTCAGGGCTTTCCCAGCCGTAACGAAGGGCTACATCGATAACCTTGTCCTTCCCTGCGGCCAAATCCAGGGCCGCAGCACTCAGCCTGCGCCGCCTGAGGTACTCGGCGGGGCTCAGGCCAAAGACCACCTCGAACATCCTGCAGAAATGAAAGAGCGAACAGTTGGCCAGACGAGCCGCTTTTTCCATATCCGCCTGAAATTCAAGATGGGACTCTAAGTACTCTATTGCCTGTTTCATACGGCTTGCCCAATCCATCGAAACCTCCCCGATGTGGACACCCAATAGCGGTGAACTCATCATCACTTTATCACCATAAAAAATCCCGATCCTGTCTTTTTTTGCTCAGTCCTGACCGGCTGGGCTATACTGTAGTATACTTTTAAGATGACCGGTAGGTCCTGGAAGAATTGCGGAGGGTATATTGATGAAGAAATTTATGGCGGCGCTTTTTGCTTGTACCGTTAGTTTTGCGGCTGCGGCCCAGTCATGGAACCTTATAGATATGGGAGTGGGCCTTATCATCGAGGACGCCGAATACGACAAGGTGCTTAAAATTGCCCAGCGGGGAAACACCTGGGATATGAAAGAACTCTATGAACAGGGAGCCTTTGCGGGAACCTATAAGGGGAATCAGCGTTTTGGGGCCTGGATTAAGGGGCCGGTACAGGCTGACCCGGTTTGGTACTATTCCTATGTAATTACCTACCCGGATGGCAAAACCTTTTCTTCTGGGCGGAGCGGTTTTTATCTAGGCGGTCATGGTACTATACCCATTACCTCCGGCTCATACACAGATGGAAACTGGAAAATCGATTTTACGGTCTGGAACAAAAAAACCAACGAGAGCCGCTATGTGGGCTCCGTTCAGTTCACCACAACCTGGGGTAAACCTGCCACCGGTTCATGGCAGCTTATCGATTCAGGGGTAGGTATTTTAGACCAAAGCAACTACGATACCAAACTGGTCGTCCTTAACCGCGGGAACCGCTGGTCCCAAAAGAGGCTCTACGAAGAGGGCTACCTGGCAAACCGCACCCAGATCTTTGCAACCTGGCTTGCGGGCCCTCCCGTATCAACCTTTACCGATGCCAACGGATTCCCGATCTGGATGTACAGCATAAAGCTTACCTATCCGAACGGTACAAGCCAGGAATTCGGGCCCTCCTATTTTTATACCCCGGGCTTTGCCACCATGTTCCTGAATGTGGCCGGGGGCCCGCTCGGGGAATGGATTATCGATTACTACCTCGTTCGCCGGGGCACCCAGGAAAAGGTCCCCGTCAGCCAGGTCCGCTTTACCCTGACCGAATAGGATTTCTACTTTAGGACCTAAAATCGATGCAGAGAATGGTCCCCGACAGGGGGCCCCTGCTCAGATAAACCGAAATCGTGATGCACAGGGATCCAGTCGCCTGGGATATATAGGGAGGGGAATAGTAATGGGGCGACCCGGCTTTGATATACAGAAAATAATCTTTTTCGCTGTGGTCATCTCCCTTCCGTGCCGGCCGAAATAACGCGTTTTTGACCTTACAAATCTGCCCAAAATGGGTCTCGGTAATCTGTATCCCCTTTTCAGAGAGGAGATACATACATTCGATCTGTTCATCAATATGTAACCATGATGATAGGACTACATCGGGGTCAGACTCGACACATTCCATCTCAATAATCATGGAAATGTGTTTTGCTTCCTGCATAAAATAACTGCTTTTTATTTTTCCAAGCTGGATATGCTGCATCCGGTGCATGCCGGCCACATCGGTCGTTTTTCTCAGGCTCTCACGCACTGCCGCTGCGGCACTGTCTGTGAGATCAAAGATGGGCCGGGATACGAGAAATCCTTGGATTACATCGATATTGCAATCCACCGCCTCGGAAAGCTGCTGCATATCTTCAACACCCTCCAAAAGCGGCATAGCGCCAATGCTGGAAATAAGCTCCGCAACGCCCTTGAGCACCGATTGTCCGTATTCTTGCGAATAGCGCCGGGCATGAAGCAGCTTTTTTGATATTTTGATAATGTCAGGCTGGATCAGGAATAATCGTTCGAGGTTGGAAAAGGCTTCCCCAAAATCATCGATAGCGAGGAGGAAACCGTCCCGCCGGCAGATTTCTACAAAAGAAAGCAAGTTTTCTTCCTGCTCTGCCTTTTGTTCCACCAATTCAATGACAATGCTGCCCGGAGATAATCCTGCAGCTTCGATCATAGCGACAAATTTCTGGTATCCCCTAAATCTGAATTGATGAGGGCCACGTCAAAATTGATAAACAAAAGGGCTTCGGGAAACAAAGCTCGGTATGCGTGCCACTCTTGGAGCGCGCTGTATTGGCAGGCACTGTCAAAAAAACCAAGCCGCTCCTGTTTTTCGGCCATTTCATGGAGCGCTTCATAAGTAACCGGGGCTTGGCCGTTTCCTGCTAATCCCCTCGTGAGGGCTTCAAAGCCAATAACGGTTTTGCGTTTTATCGAAATAATGGGCTGAAATCCGGTTTGCAGGCCATAGGCCCGGGCAGTATGTATAATATCATTCATTTTAATTCATCAGCATGGCAAGGAAGAAAGGAATTGCAGGTCCACATCGGCGCACAGCACACCTTTAAAGGCATCCGCTTCCATAAGCGGAACCGCAACAGTCATGCAGAGCGCCTTGGTAGCCGCTGATAAATATACATTTGAAACAAAGGGTGTTTTTGTTTGCCTGGGGATACGGTAATAATCCTTGGATGACCGATCGACCCGATAGCCTTCGGTTGTTTCATGAAGGCTGCGGTAGTTCGGAGCATACACATTATGGGAAATTTGGATTCCCTGGGCATCCAGCACATATAGTAGTTCGTACAGACCATGCTTGGAACTCCACTTTTCGAGTGTTTCATTGACCCGCTGCTTATCATGCAGACGATCCAGCGGAATATCGGCTGCCAGATCCTGTACTTCCCGGACAGCCTCCTGATGAAAGCCGGAAGCCGTTTTGGTAACGTAGGCAGTCTCATCTTTAATCATGGTAAAGAGGTAATCTGCCATGGACTCTATCTGTTTGGACCGATCAAAGACGGCGCCTGCCATTTCTTCCAGGGATTTTATTTGCACTATGGATTCTTTCCATTCCTGAATCTGTTCCTCCGCCAGCGCCTTATAGCGGGCCACAAAACCATGCACCTCCTGGGTATTGTCTTTTATCAAAACGCTGTCGGATAAAAAATCCTTCATGGTGTTTTCCAACAGCCCGTGGGATTGAATAGAACGAGAAAGGTTTGCAAGGAGCTGCTGCAAGCTTTTTTCTATGCCATCGGCCCGTTCCGTTACTGCGCTGGTAAAGGACCGGGATTGCTCCGCCAGTTTTCTCATTTCCTTGGCGATAATTGCAAAGGCCCTTCCCTTATCCCCGAATTTGGAAGCTTCGATAGCGGTGTTTATGGAAAGGATATGGAGCAGGTCAAATATATTGGTGATCGCCCCTATGGATTCGAGCATTTTCCCGATAGAGGGAGAGATTTCCTTTACATCGGACCATACAGACTGGATTTCTTTGCTGTTTTTCTGGAACAAATCCGCCACGGTCTGTTCTTTTGCAAGCCATTCTACAATGGTGTTTGTATTTTCCAGTAATTTTTCCGAACTGGTTTGCTGGGTTGCCAGGGATTGTTCCAGAGATCTTACCTGGGACACAAGGCCGTCATGGATCTGGGCAGTCGTTTTAGCCTGATGCTCAGCCAGAGTTTCCAGAGAAAGGACCTGATCGTCCAGTTTGTGGGCCGTGTTGCATAGGCGTATCAGTTTAACCAGTTCTTCCGCAGATTCACAGGATGTATCCATGGTGGCCTCTCAGTAAGATGCAGTTCTTGCATATTACTAGCAGTTATCATGCCAAGACTGCCCTTGCGAACGGCAATTTTCCGTTCTTGAAGAAAGGCTAAAAACCATGATTCCGTCGGATCTATATGCTTTTATAGAATAGAGATACTCAACCTGTGGGGTCTGTAAATAGCAAGAGTATGCTTTTCGCAGCTCTGCGTGCCTTAAGTGCGTGTACGATTCCCTACATTTATGAATATTTTCCAATAAATCCTTACAATTATGTAGGAATTCTTACTCTATGAGACCCTTTTTTATTGCCAGCGTTACAGCCTCGGTTCTTGTAAAGGCGCCGAGTTTCCAGAGTATGTTGCTTACATGGAATTTAACCGTAGAAAGGCTAATGCACAGGGTCTCGGCTATCTGGCTGTTATTGAGCCCCTTGCCCATCAATGCCAGGACCTCAAGCTCCCGCTGGCTGAGAATCTCCGCATCAGCGTTATTGGGCACCGTGGCGGCATTGATAAGGCTCCGGGTAACTTCGGGTGCCAACACGGGCTTACCTTCCGCGGCATCCACAATAGCCTTGGCAAGTTCTTCCGCAGGAATATCTTTTAAAAGATAGCCGATGGCTCCAGCCTTAAGGGCCCCTCGAATTTGATCATCCCTTTTATAGCTCGTAAGAATTATTATTCTACTGTCCGGATCCAGGTTCCGTAGATGGGCAGTGGCGGTTACGCCATCCATATCGGGCATATCAAGATCCATGAGTACCACATCTGGCTTTGCGGCACTATACAATTCCAGCGCCTCTCTGCCACTGGCCGCCTCGGCCACCACCTGAATGGAATCATAGGTTTCCAAAAAAGTCGCAAGACCTTTCCTGACTACCGGATGATCGTCGGCTATCATTACACGAACGGGTCTTTGCATCTCATTCCCCCGGCCATCTAAAAAACACACGCGTTCCTTTGCCAGGCTCGCTGTCTATCGTGAGGCGAGCGCCTGCAAGACGGGCCCGCTCTTCCATAATTGAAAGGCCCTGACCGCCATTATACCCATGAGAGGGGGCAAATCCTTTGCCGTCATCCTGCAAATGGAGGGAGAACCCATCCCTGTCCCCTTTCAGCTCAATTGTTACCTTACACGCCTTCGCATGTTTGGCAATGTTAT
>JAIWNU010000026.1 GCA_020216655.1 Treponema sp.
GAACGGCGGCAGGATGGGAGCAGAACCTTTAAGATTGTGGAAGGGGCTCCCTCGCAGCGAAGTCATGGAGAAGACCTGTATAAACAGGTTTTTGAGCATGCGTAAGTACCATGAAACAACAGAGAGAAGTAACAGAACTTCATTCGCCAAAACTTTCAGAAGAGCTGGAAGACCGGCTGCGTCCATCTCGATATCTGGGCTATGACCGGGACCACCTGGGAGTAGCCCTGCTCCGCCGGGAAATGTTCGAAGCCGCAGAATCCCAGTTTAGGCGCGCAGTCTACCTGAATCCCTACGAAGCGGCCTTTAAGCAGCACCTGGCCTGGTGCCTTTATAAAATGGATAGGTTAGATGAAGCCCTGGCGGTAATATCAGAAGCTCTGGCCCAAAAACCGGAAGACCCCGATTCTCCGCAGGTAAAAGAACGGATCCTGCAAAAGCTGCAATCCCGCAGCAGCTAAGGCCGGGTACATCCTGAAGTGCATAGCGTACTTTCAGAAGCACCCGGCTTTAAAAAATTATTTTAGAACCTCGGAAAGGGCTACCGCCACGGCAACAGAAGCGCCGACCATGGGGTTGTTACCCATACCAAGGAAGCCCATCATTTCCACATGGGCGGGAACCGAAGAAGAACCAGCGAACTGGGCATCCGAATGCATCCGTCCCATGGTATCGGTCATACCATAGGAAGCAGGCCCGGCGGCCATGTTGTCCGGGTGCAGAGTCCGGCCAGTACCGCCGCCAGAAGCGACGGAGAAATACTTTTTGCCCTGCTCAATGCACTCTTTCTTATAGGTACCCGCAACGGGGTGCTGGAACCGGGTAGGATTGGTGGAATTTCCGGTGATAGAAATATCAACCTTTTCCTTGTGCATGATAGCGACCCCTTCCCGCACATCGTCAGCGCCATAACAGCGAACCTGTGCCCGTTCCCCCTTAGAATAGGGAATCACTTCCACAACCTTAAGCTCGCCGGTGTAATAATCGAACTGGGTCTTTACATAGGTAAACCCGTTGATACGGCTGATAATCTGGGCTGCGTCCTTACCAAGACCGTTTAGAATAACCTGCAAAGGCTTTTTCCGCGCCCGGTTAGCGCTCTTCGCGATACCGATAGCCCCTTCTGCGGCTGCAAAAGATTCGTGGCCTGCGAGGAAGCAGAAACAGCCTGTCTCTTCAGACAGGAGCATGGCTGCCAGGTTTCCATGGCCAATACCAACCTTCCGGTCATCAGCGACGGAACCAGGAATACAGAATGCCTGGAGCCCCTCACCAAGGGTACGGGCAATATCCACCGCGGAGCTGGATCCCTTCTTAATAGCGATGGCAGCACCAACAATATAAGCCCAGACTGCGTTGTCAAAACAAATAGGCTGTATACCCCGGACAATACCGGGGATATCAAGGCCCTTGGATTCACAGAGGGCCTTTGCTTCTTCCAGAGAGTTAATACCGTATTTTTTCAGGACCGGAAGAATCTGCCCGATCCGACGTTCGTAGCTTTCGAATAATGCCATGCTGTTCCTCCTTACTCGTGCCGGGGGTCAATAACTTTAACCGCTTCTGCAAAACGGCCATAGGTACCCTTGGCCTTTGCCAGAGCCTCATTTGCATCCACGCCCTTCTTTATGGCATCCATCATCTTGCCGAGATTTACAAATTCGTAGCCGATAATTTCGTCCTTTTCATCCACCCCAATGCGGGTAACATAGCCTTCGGCCATTTCCAGGTACCGGGGGCCTTTGAGCTTGGTGGCAAACATGGTACCAATTTGGCTGCGAAGCCCCTTACCGAGATCTTCCAGGCTTGCACCGATGGGGAGCCCGCCCTCAGAGAAGGCTGACTGGCTGCGGCCGTAGACAATCTGCAAAAAGAGTTCCCGCATGGCCGTATTAATGGCATCGCAGACCAGGTCAGTGTTCAGTGCTTCCAATATGGTTTTGCCGATAAGGATCTCCGCCGCCATAGCAGCTGAATGGGTCATACCGGAACAACCAAGGGTTTCAACCAGGGCTTCTTCTATAATACCATCTTTGATGTTCAGACTGAGCTTGCAGGCACCCTGCTGGGGTGCACACCAACCAACACCGTGGGTAAACCCAGAGATGTCCTTAATTTCCTTTGCCTGAACCCATTTACCCTCTTCCGGGATGGGAGCTGGACCATGGTAGGCACCCTTTGCCAGGGGACACATGTGTTCCACTTCAGTAGAATAGATCATGAGTAACTCCTCAATGCGAATATTTAAGGGTATTCACAGGAAAACAGCGCGAATTCCGACCGAAACCCCTTGTATCTGCTCCATGGAGCAGCATCCAAGTACATTGAACTCCACGCCATTGTGCTGAAAATGACAGATGAGGTCAATAAGTAAAAAAGGATTTATATCAGGAACAGAATGTAATAATTTCTTCAGGGACTTTTTCCAAGGGGAGCACCTTGCCGGCAGCGCCTAACTCGACCGCGGAACGGGGCATACCCCACACAATGGAGCTTTCTTCGTCCTGGGCTATGGTCAGGGCGCCGGCCTTTTTCATAGCCAAGAGCCCCTCCGCACCATCACGCCCCATACCGGTAAGGAGTATCCCCAGGGCGTTCTGTCCAACCTCACGGGCGACCGAATGAAACAGCATATCCACCGCGGGACGCTGGAAATGGATCCGTTCTTTCTGGTTCAGGTTGATGAATAAAGAAGCGCCGCGGCGCTGGACTTCCATGTGGTACCCGCCAGGGGCAATATAGACAGTCCCGGCCTGCAGTATTTCTTCCTGTTCACCCTCTTTAACATCCAGATGGCTGAGCTCATGAAGCCGCTGGGCAAACTGCCGGGTAAAATCGGGTGGCATGTGCTGGACCACCACAATGGGGTACAAGTGGGCTGGCAAAACACGGAAAATTTGTTCCAGCGCCACCGTACCCCCGGTGGAAGCTCCGATAGCGATGAGTTTTTCGGTGGTCCGCACCTGGGTAAGCAAAGTCTTGCCCGTATCCCGCTGAAGCAGCGCAGATCGGCGGCGGCCAACTCCAGCACCTTCCGCTGCTATACGGGATGCCCGCTCAATAAAGCGATCCCGGACTTCGTAGGCAGCACGGATTTTACGGAGCACATCCTCTTTTACATCCTCTACGGTGATACTCCCTCCGGGCTTATTCACCACATCAAAGGCACCCAGTTCCAGGGCCTTTACCGCAGCGTAGGGATCATGGGTAGTAACCGAGCTTACAATAATGACCGGCAGGGGAAAGTAATGCATTATCCGTTCCAGGAAGGAAAGACCATCCATACGGGGCATTTCGATATCCAGCGTGATGACATCGGGCTTGAGTTTAACAATCTTATCTCTTGCTACAAAGGGGTCTGGAGCAGTGCCTACGAGTTCCATATCAGGCTGTTTTTCAATTGCCGCAGACAGCACATCCCGCACAATCGCCGAGTCATCTACAACTAGCACCTTAATCATCGTCTGCTCCCGTAGTTAAATATTAGGATTGTACAAATCTTCCAAAGTAAGATGCTCTAGGCTGTTGACCATAAGTTTATTAGTTGCGGTATTAAAAATAACCCTTCTCCCAAACTCACCGCCCGTATGCATTGCAAGAATCCGGATGCCTTCTTTTTTAAGCAGGTTTTGTGCCACTTCTATATTACGATCGCCGATAAAAAACACTTCCCGCTCATCAAATACAATAAAGGCTCCGCCAATAATGGTTGCAACCAGATTTTCCCGCTTTGCCTCGTGCTTTACAAGGAAACGGTGCAGTAAAACCTTTATCGCAATGTCGCCATATTTAGTACTCCGGTGGAGATCCGAAGGGGCTATCGGTAACAGGTAATGGCACATGGCCCCCCAGCGGTGTTCAGTATCATAGAGACAGACCGCCACACAGGACCCCAGTACGGTTTTTAGGACTACAGGCTTTTTGGAAAACACAAGGTCTCCAGGATTTAAGAAGACCTCTTCTAGTGATCCATTGTTGGTAAACGTTCCATTTTGTCCAGTCGATACCATTGCCATACTATTACCCATCTTTTCTGTAAATAGAGTTGCTCAAGGTTGTAAAACGGTTTCGGACCCCCACAAGACTCTCCGACAGTCCTAAAACAAGGTAGCCCGGTGTCTTAAGAACCTCCCACATTTTTGCAAGAATCTGTTCCTTTTCAGGTATACTGAAATATATAAGAACATTTCTTAAGAATATAACATCAAATTGTTTTGTAAAGGGGAAGGGGTCCATCAAATTAAATTCCCGAAAGGTAAGGAGGAACCGGACATTGTCATTTACCGTAAAATTCTTATTTTGCGGATTAAACCGAAAATAGCGGCGCAGATATGCATCCTCCAATTCTCCGCGAATAGCCGAATAATGATAAACACCCGCGGTAGCGGTAGATAAAACTTTTTTTGAAATATCGCTGGCTAGAATTTTAAGATCCCGCCCCGGCGGAGAAAAGCCCTGTTCAAGACAGGTAATGGCCATGCTATAAGCCTCTTCTCCGGAAGAACAAGCGGCGCTCCAGAGCCTAATGTAACTTTGATTTTTGCCATAGGTCTGTAAATAATAGGCAAGAAACCTAAAATGCACCGGTTCTCTGAAAAAAAAAGTATAATTTGTAGTAAGACTGTTGATGAAAATAGTCTTTAGTTCACCGCTTTTATCATGTTTTAGGGCATGAAAAAGCTTCTCATAGGATGCAAAGTGCTTATCAGGGCCCACGAATTTCTGAAGCCGGTATTCCACAAGGTATTTTTTTGCGCTGCTTATGGTAATCCCGGTCTCCTGAAACAGATATTCAGTCATTTTCCGAAACAATTCATCTGTTAAATGCGGTCCCTGCGGTACTAAACCCAAGTTTTTCTCCGTTTTTTTAAAATTTTCAAACGTCCCCCATTACAGCGGGCTGGAAGCGTGCTGGGAGCGGAACAGGTCCAGGCCGGAAAAATTCCGGCCCGGAAGAAGAAGACCGACCCGCCGCGGCATCAAAATCCCTTAAATTCATCCATGGGAATTACCTTTTCGGGGCTGATTTTTTCAATATCATCATTAACATTTTTGTTCCCACCCAGCTTTGCATTTGCCTGGTGAGTTTGGGCAAGTTCTTCATGAATTGCAGAACTGAGCGATTGACCGCTGGAACCTGCCTTGGATTTTATCTTTCCGGTTCCGCTTCTTTTCTCTCCTGTAATTGTCTGGGACTCTTCCTGGGCTGCCTTGGCGCCTTTGGTGATCCGGTTCAATACGGTTACGATTTCTCTGAGCTGTTCCACCTGGGCAAGCATCTCTTCTCCCGCAGAAGCGGTCTCCTCGCTGGAGGCTGCGGTCTGCTGGACCACAGTGTTGACCTGGCTGATAGCCTTGGTAACCTGGTTGGCGCCTTTGCTCTGTTCCTTGAATGCCCGGTTAATTTCGTCGAGCAGAATGTTAACCTTGTTTGCAGCTTCGCTTACTTTTTTTACATCCGCAGTAACTTCCTGGGTCCGTTCAGTGCCCTTTTCAATGTTATTAACCACTGTTTCGATAAGTTCGCTGGTCTCACTGCTCGCTTCAGCGCTCTTCTGAGCTAGGGCCTTAACTTGATCCGCCACAACCGCAAAGCCCCGTCCCGCCTCGCCAGCCCGAGCTGCCTCCACTGCTGCGTTCAATGCCAAAATAGAAGTCTGGAAAGCAATATCATCGATTACCTTATTTACTTTTACAACCTTGCGGCTGTTTTCGTTAATTTCCTGCATCATAGCAAGGAGCTCGTCGGTCCGGGTACTGGAAGTAGCCGCAGCGGCGGCGGTTTCCTTCATGAGGAGTTCCGCTTCGTTTACGCTCTTGGTATTGCTCTCGATAATTGACTGGAGTTCCTCCATACTGCTCGTGATCTCTTCTACCGAGCTTGCGAGCTCGCTGGCACCGCTTGAGAGTTCCTGGCTTGCAGATGCAATTTGGTTCGCTGCCCCTTCCAGGTTATTACCCGAAAGATTGAGATCCCCGGTCGCCTTATTCATGGGTTTAGTGATGGAGCTGGTGATCAGTATTCCCAGCACAACTGCCAGGGCAATACCAGCTATAAGGACAAAAAGAATAATCTGCACCATCCGATTTGCGCTGGTGATGCTTTGCTCGACTAATAGTTCACCATAATAATGCTTTACATAATCTACTAATTTGGTTTGTGCCGCAATCATAGCATTAAAGGCGGTACGGTTTGAACCAGAAAGGGCCCGCTTGTTAATATCTTCGATAAGGCGGGTACGCTCAGCGCCATCATTGAGTGTAAGGAGCTTCTTAGCTTCTTCTATGATAATATTGTTTTCATTCCGGAAAACATCGAGCTTTTGCCTGAAATCCTTATAGAGCTGGTCCTCTTCTGCGGTGCGAGCTATCTTATCATAGGCTTCGAGGGCAGGGGCATATTCGGACCTGGCTTTTTCGATATTGTCGAATTGCCGCTGTAAATCCTCTTTAGTTAGATACGGAGAACACAGGGTGCGGATGGCGCTTTTTATCCGCTCCATCCGGACCATGATCACTTCCAGATTAGTAATCGAAGGAATAGACTCTTTCCCGAGAACTTGTACTGCTTTCGTTGATTCGGTGAGACCAAACCACCCCACAATGCCAATTATGGCCGCAATAAGTATGGCCGCAATAAAGCCTGCCAATATTTTTACCCACAAACTCAGATTATTGAACATAACCACATTCCTCCTTTTATTTTGCTTCTCCGGCAATCTGTTCCTGAATCTCCACCACCTCTTCTGTGGAAAGTATGGTATCCAGATTCAGGAGCATAACCATGCGTCCGTTGAGCTGAACTATACCGTGCAGATATTTGCTTTTGAACTTAAAACCGATCTCAGGCGTTCGGTTTATGCTTTCTTCCTGTATATCCGCCACATCCTGAACTGCATCGACAGCCATACCAATATGACTCACTTCTCGGGCTCCCAAAATCTCCACGATAATAAACACAGTCCGGTCCGTATAAGGTTTTTCTGCCAGGTTAAACTTAAGCCGCATATCTATAACGGGAATAATCCTTCCCCGCAGGTTTATAACACCCTTGAGAAATCGGGATGTCTCATGGAGGGGTGTTATCGGGGTAAAGCGGATCACTTCCTGAACCTTTACAATAGGAATTGCGTAGGATTCTTTTTCTATGGTAAAGACCAGGTATTTGTTGCTTGTTCCTGCCATGGGGAACACCTCCTTTAGGGTTTCAGGTACATCTCCACCACTCGGATGAACTTATCTCCCTGAAAGGGTTTGATAATCCACCCTGTGGCTCCATTATCCCGGGCGGTCATCATTTTTGCCTTGTCCGTTTCGGTGGTCAGCATAATGATGGGAGTGGTGCTGTCAAAGGCCCGGACTTCTTTTACCAGCGATATGCCATCCATTTTGGGCATGTTGACATCGAAAACATAGAGCGCTATATCGTTTTTATTTTCCTTCGCCTTTCCGAGAGCATCCTGGCCATCGATGGCGGTAATAATATTGTCATAGTGATATAACCTGAGGGTCTGCTCTACAATGCTGCGGATTACATCCGAATCGTCGGCAATAAGAATATATTTTTTCATCTCCGTTCCTCCTATTTTATTTTAAGGCTTCCAAAAAGCCCTGCATGTCTACCACAAAACCAATGCTGCCGTCCCCGAATATGGTTCCGCCAGAGAAGAAGCTGCAGTCCTGCAGGATAGTCTGGCTCATGCTCTTTACCACAATTTCCTGCTTCCCAATGAGTTCATCGACCACCACACAGTAATGGGACTGATCAAAACTGAAGAGCAGAGAAAGCAGCTTGCCATCCTCTGGTTCTTCCCAGGACTCCCGGAATACTTTATGGGCATAAAGGACCGGGATATGGAGTCCCCGGTGAAAAATCATTGCCTCCGAGTCTTCATCGTTCCGGAACAGTTCATTCTGTTGAATCACCTTAATTTCTTCTATTGAAGAGAAGGGGAACACATATTTATTATCCCCTACCCTCGTAACAAAGCCTTCGATAATTGCGAGTGTCAAGGGCAGTTTTATTGTAAACCGGGTACCCTTTCCCGGCTCAGAACTGACTTCTACCCGGCCATGGATACTGTCCAGGTTTTTTTTAACCACATCCAGACCTACCCCGCGGCCAGACACACTGGTAACCCGTTCGGCGGTGGAAAAGCCGGGGAGGAACAGAAGATTATATATGTCTTTTTGGCTCAGTTTTCCAATTTCATCCCGTTTCACAAGACCCTTTTCCAGAGCCTTTTTCAGCACCGAATCCGTATCAATCCCCTGGCCGTCGTCCTGGACAATGATCTCTATACCGCTTCCCTTGTGTTCCGCCGAAAGGAGTATGCGTCCCAAACGGTTTTTGCCCCGCTGATCCCGTACGTCGGCCCGTTCTATACCATGGTCTATGGAATTGCGAATCAGATGCATCAGGGGTTCATAAATAGTTTCGATCACATTCCGATCTAGCTCGGTTTCTTCGCCCTTAAGTTCCAGATACACTGATTTGCCCAGTTCTTCCGCGGTATTGCGGGCCACAACCCGAAGCTTGTTAAATATTTCCGCTATTGGCACCATACCCATGGAAAGCACCAGGTTCTTTATGGTGGTGGTAATGCTTTCCAGCTGCGTAATGCTCCGTTCGGTTATTTCTGAGACCTGCAGCGCAAGAAGCTCCTGCTTGACCATGGACTGGTTTATAACAAGTTCTCCAACAATATCGATCAGGGTATTCAGCTTTTCGTTAGAGACCTTAACAATACCGCTCTTTTTTATACGGTTAGCCAGACTGTTCTGTTTTTTAAGGGCCTCTACCACATCTTCCGGACGGGCTATCTTTTCTTCGATGAGTATTTCACCAACTTTTTTATCGGTTTCCCGTTGTTTCTGCAAAACTTCCTGGAGGATACCGGGCTCTATTTTCCCCTCATCTGCAAGAATTTCTCCGATCTTTTTATAGCTGTACTGTTCTTTAATTTTCTTAAAAAGCTTTATATAGGGATAGATATTAATAATTCTAAAGGAAGCCTCCATGGCATCCTTTTTGTAATCATTGGCCTGCATGGTATCCAGAAGGTTCTTAAGCAGCTCCATACCATGGAATACAAGATCGATAAGATCCTTGTTCAGCGTGAGTTTTCCATCCCGGATTATAGCAAGCAGGTCCTCCACCGCGTGGGCGGTTTCCTCCACATTTTTAAGTCCCAAAAACGCGCTGGAACCCTTTATGGTGTGGAAATTACGGAAAATTGTATTTAAAAGTTCCTTGTTGGTGGCATCATATTCCAGCTCAACTAAGGTTGCCTGAGCTTCTTCCAGATGTTCCTGAGCCTCGGTATAAAACTGCTCTAGAAGCTTGGTATCTTCTATTATTCCTGAGAAATAATCTGCTGGATAAGTGTCTTCCACAGACAAATCTTCAGCTTCGTTTTCCGCTGCAGCCCCGGGCTCCTCTGGCGCGCCTTTTTCTGCAGCCCTATCCGAAGGAGCCGTACCTGCAGCTTTGTGTTGAGTGGTATTGTCTGCAGCCGGAGTAGTTCCGCCCTGGGTGTTGCCAGCCGCAGCTTCAACACCGGAAAAGCGCCGCAATTCCCCCTGGTGTTTGCGGATCAAATCCCCAAAGGCTTTTCCCGAAAGACGGCTGGTAAAGTACAATTCGAGCCCTTCAGTAAGTTCGGTGAGTATCTCTAAAGCTCCCGCTTCAGACTCCTGCTTGGAAAGGGCTTTTGCCAAGGGAATAAGGTGCTGTACAAGTGAAACAAGCCGTTCAAGTCCTGGCTTGGCGGAAAGCACCTGTAATATTTCTGCAAGAGAATCCTGGATATCCAGGGCTCCCATTACATCTCCCATTTCATAGGAATCTACCTGAGAACGCAGCAATTGTATTTTAGAAAGCAGAGCCGAACCCTTAGCCATAGGAACCTCTGATTAGAAACTGATAAAATCATTGGAATCGCTGACCAAAGAGCCCCCCAGGGTACCATGATCAGCTTCCCTATCTTCGCCCAACAAC
>JAIWNU010000027.1 GCA_020216655.1 Treponema sp.
TCTTTAAAGAGACTGTTGACCATCCGGCGCTCTTCGTCTGTATTTGCAATCTTTGCAAGTTCTTCGAGTACATAACGCCGCTGCGGACAGCTTGTGCCGCGGCACTGCTTATCGCTCCTGAGAACCTTATGAACATAATCGTTGGTTTGCTTAAGGAAAATGCAATAAAAAGCTATCTGATGTTCCAACTCTTCCTTGGTTATGGCAATTTGCTGCAAGGTTCGGAAAAAATTAAGCAAAATCGTTTTTTGCTCTTCCTGGTTTTCATTGATTCTGTCTATAGCTCTCCGCATATAAGCATGGAGTTTGCCCGATGCATCATCGTATTCCTTCAGCAAGGTTTCAAACTCCTGCAGGATTGAATCCATGGTATACAGGTCTCGGACTTGCTCTTCGCGGCTTTTTTTCATTGAAGTAACCGTATCTTTTATAGAAAGGCTGATACCCTTCGTCGTTTCCTCGGTAGACTGGGCAAGCCGGCGGAGTTCCCGGGCCAAGAATGAAAAAGACTCGGCGCCCCGGACCTTGGAGGCTTCTATGCTCAGATTCAAGGAAATCATCTTTATTTTTTCGGTCACATCTTCTACCTGGCTAAACTGAGCAAAAGTATCTTCAATTTTTTTGGATGAACGTCCCAGCTCCTCTAAAACTGCCTTTTTTGCTCCCTCGGCTCGTTTGGCATATTCTTCCATATTTATCCGGTACCGCTGGGAAAAATCGGTAAAGGTACTTTGCTGCTCCCCAAATTCCTTGATAACCTCGCTGATAAACTCCTGATTTTGGTCGTTCATCAACTTTATTTTATTGAGATTTTCCAGGGCATCTTTGTTGACTACCCCCCATTCACGGTCAATGAGGGCATTCCAGCGTCCGTCTATATCCACGGGGATATGAACTGGACAGAGGGTGTCCAAAGACCGCTTATACGCCGCAAGATCCTCTGCCTTTCTTTCTGCTTCTCGCAACTGCAATTCCAAACGAGACTTTTCATCGACCATTGCTTTAATTGCATCACTGAGCTTTCCACAAAGCTCATCCATATCTGAAGCTGTTAAAGCTATGTCCTTATTAGTGTTTGGCAAAAGGGATCTAACATCTTCCATTACCTGTTCCATATGGAGTAGTTGACGCCTAATTCTCCGATCCTCTCGGATAAAAACAATAGCCCACACCAGGAACAGGGATAAAAAGAACCAAATGCCAGCCTTAAGAATCAACAACGAAAGAGCAGCTCCTATTACAAGGGCAAAAAATAAAATCCATCTCATAAAATATTTAGTCATGCGATACATTTCCATCGTTTTTAATTATCGAACAATTTATCAATAACTCAAGTCCAAACTTGCAATTTGCCCTATATTTTATAAAATTGATAAGGGTTTGGCAGAAAAATACCGTCTGTGAACAAGCAGAGTAATGATGGAAAGATGGGATAAACTTTCTATAGAAGAAAATATCCGCAAACTTCTGACTAACAAGCTAGGTCCGCTCGAACTATCCCACGAAGATGTCACTCAGCTCGCACAGGAATTAAATGTATACTACTAGGAAATACAATACCAAAATGATGAACTGCAACGAGTTACTGAAGAACTGGCTGTATCGGAACGGCAATTTAAAAACCTCTTTACCCTTGCTCCTGTTGGCTATGTCATTCATTCCCTGCAGGGAGATATACGCAAAATTAACCGTTATATGGAACAGCTTTTAGAAGCCAAACAAGAGCTTTTGCTAAAATTTCCCTTTTCCCAATGGATTTATCCAGAGGATCAGGACCGGTACTATCATTTTTTAAATCGCTTAAAAAAACAAAATAACCGCATGCAGCAAAGCATTCAATTGCGTTTGGTCAGCACAAGTGGGAAAATGATTCCGGTTATCCTGTCCTGCGTTGCTGATCCGGAAGATCCTAGTCTTTATTGGACAAGCTGTGTCGACAATACGGTAGAACAGGCCTATAAACACGAAATACAAGTTATCAACCGGGATCTCATTCGATTCAAGACAAGACTCGATTTAATCATGGACCAAAGCAAGGTAGCCTGGTGGTCCATGGAGATTGCATCAGGTCAGGTTACCTGCGGAACAAACAAGTTTACCCTTTTAGGACTGCCAGCACAACCGGAACCGGTCCATTATACCTTTTTTACGAGCCTTGTTCATCCTGAAGATCTGGACAGGATAAACAAAGCCATGGAACAGACCATCCGGTATGGAATTCCCTATGAAGCAGAATACCGAATACGGCATACCGACGGGAGCTATCGCTGGTTCCGCGATATTGGGTTTGTCGATACCACCCAAACAGGAGATAAAACACATGTATCCGGCCTCGTACAGGATATCACCCTTATTAAAAACCTATCCCAGAGGCTGGGATCGGAGGTACGCCGCTATAAGGTCTTGTTTTCCAACCTCCCCGTAGGACTCTTGCTTTTTAAAAATCACCGTCTTGTCATGGCAAATCCATTGGCCCGCCGTTATCTTGGATTAGCCCGGAAGGATATAGGGATGCATATCGACAGTATTTTTAGGCGTTTTTCCATATATAACAAATTTCACACACCCTTAAAGACCGAAAGTTCACTAAAATGCTACAATCTTATGAACCATATCATTCAAATTTCCGATGCGGACCATAATGTACGGTATTACCAGTTGCAGGCTATCTGCAAGGATCCATCCACAGACTGTATCGTATCTTTGGAAGATATTTCGGAACTTGAAAAAAACAGACAGTTAGTGGAAA
This sequence comes from Treponema sp., assembly GCA_020216655.1. GTDB lineage: Bacteria > Spirochaetota > Spirochaetia > Treponematales > Breznakiellaceae > Gracilinema. Next base: position 2,750 of record JAIWNU010000027.1, read on the forward strand.
AGTCTAGAAACACCCTGCAGCTCTTTATGGATAATATCCCCGAGCCGGTCATTATTACCGACCAATCTGGCAGCATAATCCAAGTTAACGACAGTCTGCTCCGCTTGTATTGATACAGCAGGGACGAGTTAATAGGTCAAAATCCTCGTATTTTAAATCCCGGCAAAAACACTTACAATGAACTGGGTTATTCCGATACCTATTATGACAGGCAGTTTACCCAATTATGGGAAAGCCTGCTTAATCCGCAGATCGGTTCCTGGCAGGGAAGACTTATCAATAAAACAAAAACCGGAACCCTGGTTACAGTGGATATTTCAATTAAAACTATTTTCGATCATTCAGAAAAAGCCCAGTTTTTTGTAGCCCTTCCCTACGATATTTCCAATATTGACCAGGAAACAAAAAAGCAAAAGGTCGAATTGTATAACAAACTGGTTGAACTGTCTGCATTGCGGGATAATGAAACGGGACATCATATGCAGCGGGTCGGACTGTATGCAGCCCTTATGGCCAGGGCTATCGGTATGCCCGAAAGTTACTGTGAGGACCTGCAAGTATTCGCTCCACTCCACGATGTAGGAAAGGTAGGCATCCCCGACTCCATATTGCTTGCTCCCCGTAAACTTACTGACGAAGAATTTGCAATCATGAAAAATCATACGATCCTGGGCCACACCATTTTGTCCGGTTCTTCGGATCTTGAAATGGCAAGCCTTATCTGCAAACACCACCATGAGCGGTATGACGGGACTGGCTACCCGGATAAATTAGCCGGCAGGGCCATTCCCCTGGCAGCCCGCTTAACTACCATTTCCGATGTGTATGATGCTCTCCGGTCCCGCAGACCCTATAAAGAACCCTGGACACACCAAGAAGCTATGGATGAGATAAAAAAAGGAAGGGGTACCCTCTTTGACCCTGAGTTGGTAGATGTATTTATTGCGCTGGAAAACACGGTATTAAATATTTACACCCTATTGCCGGACAATGAGTTATAGATAATGAAATTTCTTCAAAAGTTCTATTAACGTATCTTCTTTTACGGGCTTTGTAACATAGGCATCGCATTCTTCGGCAAAGGCCCCGGCAATATGTTTGAGATCATCCATGCCGGTAACCATAATAACCCTGAAATTATTAAATTTATATTCGGAAAAGGTCGTATCCTGACGCAGCCGCAATAGCAGATCATGACCAGTACCATCGGGGAGCATAATATCCAGCAAAATTAAGCCATAGGGGTTTCGATTTGCCAGAGCCAGGGAAAGGGCTTGTATAGCCTCTTGAACAGAACCTGCAATATCAGCTTGGAACCCCAAGCGCTGCAAGAGGTAACGCATGTATTCCTGCTGGGTCTTCTCATCTTCCACGATAAGAACTAGCGGCTTCTGTGTCATGGTCTCCATGATACGTTGATATGCCGGTCTTTATCAAGCACCTACATTTTTCTTGCCCACCCTCTAAAAGGGGCATATAATGGCCTCAAGAGGAACATTATGAAAACCACACTCCTGCATTCTTGGCACGAGGCGGCAGGCGCCCGCTTTGCTCCCTTTGCCGGTTTTGATATGCCAATCCAATACCCCAGCGGGGCTATCGAAGAACACCGACTTACCCGACGTTCGGTAGGCCTTTTTGATATTGACCACATGGGACAGGTGCTCATATGGGGCCCCGGTGCGGGAGAAGTCCTTTCCCGTCTCGTCTCGAACCGTATTCTCGACATGCAGGGCGGCGAAGCCCGCTATGCCCTGCTTTTGAATGAACAGGGCGGCGTCATCGACGACCTTTTTATCTATCGCTTAGCGCCGACGGCGACCATGATTGATCCCTGGTTCGTGGTGGTGAACGCTTCCAATCGGGATACGGATGTGGCCTATTTCAGGGAGCATATAAAATCCCCCATCGAGGTACAGGATATTTCCGACGAAACCTATATGATCGCAGTACAGGGTCCCAAGGCGGTTCAGCTCATCGACAGCATGACCGGCGGGCGACTCTCTGCCACAAAACGCTTTACCATGACCGAAGCCCCTATCGCGGAGGTTCCCTGCAAGATCGGCAGGACCGGCTATACCGGAGAAGACGGGGCTGAACTCTTTTACCCGGCGGATAAGGCTCAGTATCTTTGGGAATTCATCCTGGAAAGGGCAAAAAAAGAAGGAATCGAAGCAGGCCCGGTGGGCCTTGCAGCCCGGGACTCACTCCGATTCGAGGCAGGCATGCCCCTCCACGGTCATGAAATCAGCCCCGACATCACCCCCCTCGAGGCCCTTCTATCCTGGGCCTGCGATTTCGAAAAGGACTTTATCGGCAAAAAAGCCCTGCTTGAACTAAAGGCCCGGGGCCTTTCCCGGAAACTGGTTACCCTTAATGTTTCTGGTGGTGTTCCGCGGGAGGGCTATCCCATCCTTGACAGGGAAGGCAGGGAAATAGGAAAGTGTGTTGCCGGCATGTACTGCCCCACCACGGAAACCTATTCGGCAAACGCCTTTGTGCCCCCAACCTTTGCCAAGGCAGGCACCGAACTTGCGGTGGCAATCCGAGGCAATGCCAAACCGGCGGTCGTTGTACAACGGCCCCTATATGTTCCAACCTACAGGAGAAACACATGAAACTGGACGAACGCTGTCGTTATGCAAAAACCCATGAATGGGCCCGGAGAGAGGGCAACGAACTAGTCATCGGTATTTCCGACCATGCCCAGCATAGTCTCGGAGATATTGTGTTTGTAGATCTACCCAAGGTCGGCGCCAGTTTCGGTGCAGGAGCCGCCTTTGGCGTGGTAGAATCGGTTAAGGCCGCCAGCGATATATATGTTCCCGTGGCCGGTAAAATTACCGCGGTAAACAGCCAACTCCAGGACTCACCGGATCTTATCAACAAGGCTCCCTATGGGGATGGATGGATTGTTCGTCTTGCCCCTGAAGATCCCAGCGCTTTTGATAGGCTCCTTTCTCCTGCGGACTATGAAAAAATAGCAGCGGAGGATTAATCGTGCCCTATATTCCGGTTACCGATGCCCAGCGGGAGGACATGCTCCACCGCCTCGGTCTTCTATCGCTGGAGGACCTCTTTACCGATATTCCCGAGGAACACAGATTCCCTGCCCTTAATTTAGAATCAGGCAAAAGCGAACTTGAAGTCCTGCGGGAACTGGCGGGGATTGCGAATGCAAACGCCCATGGAGACAGTTACCTCTGGTTTTTGGGAGCCGGAGCCTATGACCACTTTATTCCGGCGGTCGTGCCCGCCCTGGCATCCCGGGGAGAATTCCTCACCGCCTACACACCCTATCAGCCAGAAGTAAGCCAGGGAACCCTGCAGGCTATTTTTGAATACCAAAGCATGGTAGCCGAACTTACCGGCATGGATGCGGTCAACGCAAGCCATTATGACGGTGCTACCGCGCTTGCGGAAGCGGTTCTCATGGGATTAAAAAACACCGAAGGCCACAAACGGATACTTCTTCCCCAAGGGTTGCATCCTGAATATAAGGCAGTAATTAAAACCTACCTTTCTGCCTTTGAATGTATTATAGAAGAATATGAGGGGTCACCCGCCGCTGCTGCATCGGCCCTTTCGCAGCCAGACCTGGCGATTCTCGTGGCTTCCTATCCAGACTTTTTTGGCTCCATACCCGACCTCTCCGGCGCTGCCGAGGCGGTCCATGCAAAGGGCGGCCTTTTCGCGGTTCATGCGGATCCCATCATGCTGGGGCTTTTTAAAAGCCCCGGCGCCTGGGGTGCGGATATTGTAACCGCCGAAGGCCAAAGCCTTGGAAATGACCTGAATTATGGCGGCCCCTTCCTTGGAATTATGGGGACCACCAATGCGTTAATCCGCCGGCTTCCGGGCCGCCTGGTGGGAGAGACCCGGGATGCCCAGGGCCGCCGGGGCTTTGTACTTACCCTTGTGGCCCGGGAACAGCATATTAGGCGCGAAAAGGCCGTATCCAACATCTGCTCGAACCAGGGACTCATGGCCCTGCGGTCCTGCATCTATTTAGCCATGATGGGCAAAGCGGGCCTGCGGGAAGCGGCGGAACTATGCTGGCACAATGCCCACTTTGCCGCGCAAAAAGTCGCCGCCATTCCGGGCTTTTCTGTAAAACCGGGCCTTTTCTTTAAAGAATTTGTGGTCCACACGCCGCTTCCCGCAGAGGTGCTGGCAGAGAAGCTCTATCGAAACCATATCGTACCAGGGCTGCCGCTTTCCCGCTACTTCCCGGAGCGGACCCATGAACTGTTGGTCTGTGCAACCGAAAAACATAGCAGAAGCGACATTGAGGACCTGGCTACAGCCTTAACCGAAGCTTCCAGGGAGGCAAAAAGATGATGCAACAACCCATACCCCTTCTGCAGGAAGAAAGCGTTCCCGGCCGGCGAGCAGCACAACTGCCTGAACGCTCGGTACCCGAAACACCGCTTCCCGCCTCTCTGCTCCGGGATTCGCTTAATCTTCCTGAACTGGATGAGCTTTCGGTGGTTCGCCACTTTACCCGGCTCTCTCACATGAATTTTTCTATAGACGGCCAGTTCTACCCCCTGGGGTCCTGTACCATGAAGTACAACCCCAAAATGAACGAAGAAGCCGCCTCCTATGCGGGCTTCCGCCGCTCCCATCCCCTTGCACCGGAAAGTCTCTCGCAAGGGTCCTTAGCCCTCATGTACGGCCTCCAGGAAGCCCTGCAGGAGATTACGGGCTTTAAAGCGGTGAGCCTCCAGCCCGCTGCGGGGGCCCACGGGGAACTTACCGGGGTGCTTATCATCCGGGCATGGCATGTCAGCCGGGGAGACAGCAAACGGAACCGGGTGCTGATACCCGATTCGGCCCACGGGACAAACCCTGCAACCTGCACCATGGCGGGGCTCATAGCTGAGACCATTCCCTCGGATAATTCGGGAGGAGTAGACCTGAATGCGCTGCGGGCTGCCTGCTCGGGCGAAAATGCAGCGACCGTGGCGGGCCTCATGATTACAAATCCCAGTACTTTGGGGCTCTTCGAACGTAATATAAAGGAAATTATTTCGATAGTTCACCAGGCCGGCGGGCTTGTGTACGGCGATGGGGCTAATATGAATGCCCTGGTAGGAATTGTACGGCCCGCAGATCTCGGTTTTGATGTAATGCATCTGAACCTGCACAAGACCTTTTCTACCCCCCACGGGGGCGGCGGCCCCGGCGCAGGAGCGGTCGGCGTTACCGCGGCCTTGGCAGAATTTCTTCCCGGTCCCGTGGCTACAAAAAGCACCGAAGGCTACAGTTTCCGCATGCCTTCCCAATCTATCGGCCGGGTCAAGGCCTTTTACGGCAACTTCGCCGTGTTGGTGCGGGCCTACGCCTATATCCTGAGGCTCGGGGCCGCGGGGCTTCGCCGCGTTGCTGAATACTCAGTCCTCAACGCCAACTATATCCGCAGCCTCGTTCAGGAACAGTACCCTGCGGTTTACGGAGAGGGCCGGTGGAACATGCACGAGTTTGTCGCATCGCCTGAGCTTCCTAACGACATTCACACCCTGGATATCGCCAAACGGCTTATCGATTATGGCTTCCATCCGCCGACGATTTACTTTCCCCTCATTGTCAAGGAAGCCCTCATGGTGGAACCGACGGAAACAGAAAGCCCCGAAACGCTGGAAGCCTTTGCCCGGGCCCTCCTCAGCATCGCCGAAGAAGCCCGGGAAAATCCGGAGTTAATAAAATCGGCCCCCCACAACACACCGGTCGGCAGGCTCGACGAAACCGCCGCGGCCCGAAAACCGGTACTCTGCTACCGGGGCTGAGCCTGTTCAATAGCAAGGAGCCGCTCCTTGCGCCACAGGCCCCCCGCATAGCCGCCGAGCCTGCCTCCTGAGGCTAGGACACGGTGGCAGGGAACAAGTATAGGTAAAGGATTGGCACCGCAGGCAGAGCCTACAGCCCGGCTTGCGCCTGCGGAAAATCCCAGCGATCGAGCCAATTCTCCATAGGTTACGGTAGATCCGTAGGGTATTGCTCGCAGGGCCTCCCAGACCCTTCTCTGAAAGATGGTCCCCCTTATAAACGCAAAGGGCACCGTAAACTCCCGCAGAGCCCCAGAAAAATAAGCCTCAAGCTCCTCTGTTAAGCGCCCAACAAAAGACGGAACAGAGCCGCCAGAAAGCGCTGCCCGTTCATCAACCTGATCCTGATGATCTACAAAATCTAGAGCTGTTAGCACCCCGTCATCCCAGGTTGCCTGTAATACACCCAAGGGACTGGGTATAAGGACGTAATTTTCCATAGGTATATTATACTATTAGTATTATATTATTAGTAAGGTTTTTTGCATGCCGATGCAGTAAAAGAAGCCTTTTGTATCGTACTGTTATGGCCGATTGTTATATGAATGTAATTTACGGAGGTATACATGTACATATCCCCTAGAAAGAAGCTTTCATTATTTATTTCTTTTATTTTGTTGATGAGCGCAAGCCTGCTCTTTGCCCAAACGGTGGGAGTGGATACAGCTCAGGATCTGTATTCGCCACAGGCAGCGGGCGCGGGTCTTTTTACCACCTCGGCGGGGACCTCCGCGGCCCAATCGCTCAATCCTGCCAGCGCAGGGCAAGCCCAGCGGACCGTGCTGGATGCGGGCTACCTGATGCTCATGGGCCTGGGATCTGAGCCTGGCATAGGTCACGCCCTTTCCCTGGGAGCCATATATCCCACGAAATATGCTGTTTTTGCCGGTTCCATGCGGCTCCTTTCCAGTCCCTTTGGGTCCTTTCCTATTGGGACTACCTTTGGCCTGGACGGCAGCGTCGCCAAAGAACTGTATCCGGGCATGACCGTCGGTGCGGGCTTAAATTTTGGATTCGGTACCGACTGGACCGCAGCCTTGGATTTGGGCTTCCGGTACAACATGGGGAAGCTCTTTTTGTTCGATGATTTTACCTGGGCCGTGGTATTCGGAGGTATTGGCAAAAGTTTTATCCCCTCCCCCTTTACACTTGCAGGTGGTGTCTCCTTTGACTATCTGCGCATCCATGGGAAAGAGGGTAAGCCAGATCCGCTGCGCCTCGGCGTTGCAAGCGACCTTGCCCTGCCTGGCTTTATGAACCTGACCTGGAAACTGGGCCTTAATATACAGGTTGCCCAACTCCTCACGATTTCTACCTCTACCGGTCTAAATATACAAGAAGCATTGCTTGGTAAACATGTATCGGGGATTCCCTCGGTAGGGCTCACGATGAATTTTGCCCTCCAGGGGAGCGGTAAAAACCA
>JAIWNU010000028.1 GCA_020216655.1 Treponema sp.
GGAAGGCGAAATTGCAGGTTCCCTGGCAGCGAAACCACTGTACAATGATATATGGGCCTTCGGGACCGGCGCATCATGGATCATGGGAGTGGCGGATAAAACGCCTCCAGTCATTACGGTTACATATCCAGAAACCCGTTGGATTTCTCCGAACAACGACGGAAAGTCCGATGCCCTGGAATTTCCTATCAGTATTACCGATCAGCGCTATGTAGATTGGTGGAAATTTGAAATTTTTGACAGCCAAAACAACCTGGTCCGCAGCTACCGCAACAAGGAGCGCAGGCCTGAGACCCAGGGATTCCGGAACGTAATGGACCGGCTCTTGGACGTTAAGTCCGGAGTAGTGGTTCCAGAGACACTTCGCTGGGACGGTATTCTAGAATCGGGCGAAGTGGCCCCAGACGGAAACTATTTCTTTACAGTTTCCGCAGCGGATGACAACGGCAACACCGCTACATCGAACCGCTATGAAGTAATCGTGGACAATACGCCCCCCGCGGTGGAAATTACCCAAGCTGGCGGATTGACGGATCTTACAAAACTAATGATTTTCTCTCCCGACGGGGACGGCAACAAAGACACCTTTGAGATTGTCCTTAAAGGGTCCAAAGAAGATCTCTGGGACGCGGGTATTTACAATGCATCTGGCGCCAAGGTCCGTTCCTTTAATGTGACAAACGGGGAACCCGCCGCGATTGTCTGGGACGGTAAAAATGACACGGGCTCCATCGTTCCCGATGGAGTCTATTCCTACCGCATAACGGCTACTGACCGGGCTCAAAATTCCGGCAGCACCAGACTGGACAACATTATCGTAAACACTGAACAGCCCGTGGTGAGCCTCCTTATCGGCGACAGTTATTTCTCCCCCAATGGCGACGCTATAAAGGACACCCTGCGGCTCAGCCCGGGAGTGCCGATACGGGAAGGCATTGTAGAATGGAAAATGACGGTCAAAAACCAGAACGGCACACCGGTACGCACCTACAGCGGACGGCAATCCGTACCGCCCCAGACCGATTTTGACGGTAAAAATGACACAGGACTCCTCATTGCAGAAGGAACCTACCAGGCGGAGCTGACGGTTATCTATCAGAACGGCCATGTGGCCAGCACCCTGTCTCCGACCTTTATCATGGATATAACAGCTCCGAACGGAGCGGTACAGACCGAATATCCTGCCTTCTCTCCCAACAATGACGGCAAGCAGGACACCATGGTCTTTATTCAGGAAAGCAGCGAAGAAGTAAGCTGGAAGGGAGAAGTTCGGAGAATCCCTGCGGGAGACCAAGCCTACCGGGACGGAAGCGGTATACTGGTTAAAACCTTTAGTTTTGCCGGCCAGGCTGACAAACGGGTAATCTGGGACGGCCGGGATGATACTGGAAGACTCGCTCAGGACGGCGACTATGAATATCGGCTTGTGTCCACCGATCGGGCAGGGAATACAGGCTATTCTAATACGGTACGCTTTACCTTGAGTACCGCCGATACCCCCGTGCTGCTCAGTACAGATCTACGGGCCTTCTCGCCCAACGGTGACGGAGTAAAGGATACGCTGACCCTTCTGCCGCAGTTACAGGTAAAGGATGGCATTCAGACCTGGAAGGTTGATATTCTTGACAGCGCATCCAAAATTGTCCGCAGTTTCGAAGGCAGAGGGAGAGTACCGGATACTATCCCATGGAACGGAAGGGATACGGCCGGGAATACCGTAGCGGACGGCCAATATACTGCCCGGGCGGACATTAGGTACATCAATGGTAATAATCCTGTGGCCCTGTCCCAGCCCTTTGCGGTGGACACGGTTGCACCAGAAATAACTCTTACTGCACCCTATACCCTTTTCTCTCCAAACCAGGATGGCAGAAAAGACTTCCTGATCCTCGAAATCGGTACCCCCGGCCAGGATACCTGGAAAGCTGAATTAACCGATATGGCAGGTAAGTCGATGATGAGCTGGTCCTGGACAGGACAGGCGCCGAGCATTCGCTGGAATGGCACTGACAGTGCAGGAAACCAGGTAAGCGACGGAAACTACCGGCTTACCGTAAGTTCCACCGACGAAGCGGGGAACCGTACCGTGCGGACCCTGGAGCCAATCACCGTGGATGCCCGCATCCCCCGGGCCTTCTTTACCGCCTCTGCTATGGGTCTTTCCCCCAACGGCGATGGCCGCTTTGATACGACCAGCTTCTCAGTTGTATTGAATCCCAAGGATGGCATAGAAAACTGGAAACTGGAAATTATTGGTGCTTCCGGTGCTGTATTCCGCACCCTGGGTTCGGGAAAGACTACTCCTCCAGAGTCGGTTGTCTGGGACGGCAAGAATGATGCCGGCCAAGTTGTGGAAGGCTCCTATACTGCCCGGCTCCAAGTTCTCTATGCCAAGGGCGATCTGATTGACCAGAGCATAAGCCCCATACTCGTTGATATCACCGGGCCGCGGCTCAGCTTTGCCGCCAGTCCCCAGTACTTCAGCCCCGACAACGACGGGGTCGAAGATGAGCTTACCATGACGATCGGAGCCCAGGATGCATCGCCTATCGCATCCTGGAACCTTGAGATCCGTGAACCTGAGGGACCGAAGCAGCTCTTCTACCGGATCGAAGGCAGGGGAAGCCCTGCGGGCAAATACACATGGGATGGCCGCAGCAACAAGGGAGAGCTGGTACAGGCTGCCACTGACTACCCAGTCCAGATCCAGGCAACGGATAGTCTTGGAAACACCAGCACTATAACTTCGATCATTGGGGTGGACGTACTGGTTATCCGGGAAGGGGATCAGCTTAAGATTAAAGTACCTTCCATTATATTCCGTGAAAATGCTGCGGACTTTAACACCCTACCCCAGGAAAAGGTGGACAATAACATCCGGGTGTTAAAGCGCATCGCCGAAATACTCAACAAGTTCAGGGACTACAAGGTCAAGGTAGAAGGCCACGCAAACCCGGTTACCAGAACGACCCAGGAAGAAAACCAGGAACTAAAGCCCCTGAGCGAAGCCCGAGCAAAGGCAATCATGGATTTACTTATCCAGTTTGGTGTGGACCGGAACCGCTTAAGCTATGTTGGCATGGGCGGTACACGGCCGGTAGTCCGCTGGGAAGACCGGGACAACTGGTGGAAGAACCGCCGTGTAGAGTTCATATTGATTAAATAATCGCCCTTAGGCTGCCCGCTCATTCGGGCAGTCCATACAAACTAAAGTTTTAGGCAGTCCGCGCTGGCGGACTGCCTTTTTTTTATTTGCGGCCCGCCACAATCAGAGTCTGGGCTTTCTGGTCATAGGGCCGCTTATCCCAGCCGCCATAGACAAACACCGAAGTAAAACCCACATCGAGCAAAAGCTTTTTTAGTTCTGTGGCTGCATAGAGCCGCTGGTTAAAATTCCGTTCAAAACGCGCTCCATCCTTGAGGAGGATCCAGCGGTTTTTTAAATATTCCCACCCGTTCAGCGCTTCGTATTCTGTGAGGACCACCGCACCAGATCGCTCAAACCATTCGCCTTCGGTAAAGTCCCGGACGGCGATTTCCTTTCCCAGGGTCTCAATTATATAGAGGCCCCCAGCAATAAGAGAATCATAGGCATTACGGGCTACCTGTTTGTCATCGGCGGGATCGACAAAGTACCCGAAGGATGTATAGAGATTTAACACCAGGTCGAAGGATGAGGGCCGAACAAAATGCCGGACGTTGGCCTGGATCAATTCGACCGTGAGGCCTTCATCGGTGGCGCTTTCCCTGGCGGCTTCCAGGTAGGAAGGGGTTATATCTACCCCCGTCAGCCGGTGCCCCCGCAGGGATAGTTCTACCGTGAGACGGCCAAGACCGCAGCACTGGTCAAGTATGGCCAGGGCTTTGCCGGCCTTTCCCCTGGAAGCCGCCAGAGTGGTATACAGGGCTTCGATTCCATCGGCCACAGCGGGGACTTCGGCCCATCGCTGTTCGTCGAACATAATGGGAGCAAACTGGTCCCAAAAAGCTTCGTCCTTAAACCATTCATCTTTTTTCTTTATATCCATAGGGTCATGATAGCACGGAATAGTTGCGGCACACAGGCAATATGGCATATAATCGAGTAATGTTTACCGATTGTATCATCATGGCAGGCGGATCGGGGACCCGGCTCTGGCCTGCAAGCAATTCCCGCTGTCCGAAACAGTTTTTAGAGATTCCCGGCGGCGGTACTTTTTTTAAGTCCGCCCTTGAACGGGCCTTTGCGGTTACCGAAGCGGACGGCTTGGTTATCATCGTTACCGGCATGGGCCATGTGCCCCATGTGGTTAAAGCCTGTGCAGAACTACCCGAACTTCAGCGAAAACGGATTGTGGTTATCCCCGAACCGGTTGGTAAAAACACCGCGCCGGCTATTGCCTGCGCCGCAACCTTTATAAAAAAACAGGCAAAGCACAACAAACGGAGTGCCTTGGTACTCACGAGCGACCATATTATCGGCCCCCTGCAGGACTTTGCAGCCGATGCAGCGGCCGCTGCCCAGCTTGCAGTTTCCGATGCCCTGGTCGTTTTTGGCATTCCGCCCCAGCGACCCGAAACGGGTTTTGGTTATATCGAAGCGGGCCCGCCAGTCTCGATCCTGGACGACAGGGTAGGCCCGGGCACCAGGGCTGCCTTAGACGCTCAGGCTTATAAGGTTACCAGGTTCCGGGAGAAACCGGACCTGGCCACCGCACAGAGCTTCCTTGCAAAGGGGAACTTTTTCTGGAATTCCGGCATGTTCGCCTTTAATGTGGACTTTATGCTCTCCCAATTCCGCGAGCACGCTCCGGAGACCATCGCTCCCTTTGAGGCATTGCCCCAGCCCCTGCCGGAACACAGAGAGACCCAGCAGGGCGTAGCACTTCTCAGCCGCTGGCCCGGCTTAAAAGAGGCATACACGGCCGTGGCCCCCATCTCTATTGACTATGCCATTGCGGAAAAATGCCCTTCCGTTGCCATGGTCGCAAGCCGTTTTTCCTGGACCGATGTGGGCAGCTGGGATGAGTACGCTAAAATTCTTGAACAGGGGAAAGCGACGGCGAACTCGGCAAGCCAATCGGTGTTCTCCGCAGGTTCATCAAACTGCTTTGTCGATTCAGATATTCCCGTAGCTCTCTGCGGGGTGGAGGATCTCATTGTAGTTGTCCGCTCAGGCGCGGATGGGAAAACACCCTCTGTGCTGATCTGTAAAAAGGGCGAGAGTCAGCAGGTAAAAACAATTGTGGAACAAATAAAGAAAGCTGATCGGGGGGATCTGTTATAGAACAGATAAACACTGTTTCTGTACGTCTCTCTTCTTTTGATATTACTGTTCATTTATTGTGGAGGTTTACATGGTTATTTTAACACTGAACTGCGGTTCGTCGTCTGCCAAGTACCAGGTATACGACTGGGATGCAAAAGAAGTACTCGCGGTCGGAATTGTCGAACGGGTAACCCAGGGCAATTCCTTTATCACTCACAAGGCAAAGGGCAAAGAAGAATATACCAAGCAGCACAACTGCCCCAACCATACCGAGGCGGTGGAGCTCATCATCAGCACCCTGACCGATCCGGTTCACGGGGTAATCCACGACATGGGCATGATTAAGGCCGTGGGGCATCGGGTCGTTCACGGCGGGTCCAAATTTACCAAGTCCGTCATCGTTACCGACGAGGTTATGAAGGCCTTCCACGAAGTTTCTGATCTGGCCCCGCTTCATAACCCGGCGAACATTATGGGTATCGAAGCGGCCAAAAAGGTACTCCCCAATGTACCCCACTGCGCCATTATGGATACGGCCTGGCACCAGACCATGCCCGAAGCAAGCTACCTGTATGCGGTCCCCTACGACTGGTATAAACAGCATGCGGTCCGCCGCTATGGTTTCCACGGAACAAGCTTCCTCTATACGTCTAAGCGAGCTGCGGTACTCCTGGGCAAGGATTTCCATCATGTGAATCTCATTATTGCCCACATCGGGAATGGCTCTTCTATCAATGCAGTCAAGGACGGCTGCTCCTTCGACACATCCATGGGGCTTTCCCCCCTGGAAGGCCTTGTCATGGGGACCCGGTCAGGAGACGTGGACCCGGCGGTTCCCTTTTATATGATGCGGAAAACCGGCGCCAGCGCAACAGAAATTGAAAGCATCCTGAACAAAAAATCCGGTCTCCTCGGCATTACCGGCCAGTATACGGACCGGCGGGATATTCAGGCTGCGGTCGAAAAGGGAGACCGGCGGGCAGAACTGGCCCAGGATATCGAAGCCTACCGGCTTAAAAAATACATCGGCGCATACATGGCTGCCCTCGGCCGTGTCGATGCTCTGGTCTTTACCGCCGGCGTTGGCGAAATGGCCCCCTTTATCCGGAAAAAGGTCTTGGAGGGACTCCAGGGCCTTGGCATCGTGTACGATCCAGAAAAGAACGCCGTTGCCCGCAGCCGGAATGCGGAAACCAACATTGCGGCCAAGGAATCTAAAATCCCGATTTTTATCATCCCCACCGACGAAGAACTCGTGATGACCGAAGACGCCTACGCCCTCATGGCGGGGACCTACGACATCCACACCAATTTCACCTACACCTTCCAGCATCCGGACTATGTAAATAAGGCCCGGGCCGAGGGACTTAAAAACGATTTGGTAAAAAATCCTGCCCTGGCTTCCATACTGGCCAAGGCAAAATAACGTATAAGGTTGATGAACGATGCCGGCGGACTGTGAGCTTGTAGGAATTGGCAATGCAATTATGGATATTTTTGCCCTCTCTACTAACGTCTCTACACCGGGTCTCGGAAACCTGCCCCAGGGACAGGGGCGCCACATCGCCCCTGAGGAATTGGCGGCTCTGGTCCAGCAGCTTTCCGATCCCGTACTGTGCGCCGGCGGAGGCGCAGCGAATACGGTAAAGCTCGCCGCCCAGCTCGGAATTAAGACCGCCTTTATCGGCAGCGTGGGAAACGACGCATGGGGCGAGCGCTTTAGGCAGGAACTGGAGGATGCGGGGACTGCCGCGCACCTGGTTACCGTAAGAGATCCAACCGGCGGCTGCGTGGTGCTGAAAGAACAGGGAAGTAATGCTCGCGTCTTTGCAAGCCCCGCGGCAGCCCTCGCCTTGGGTCCTGAACATGTCGATCGGGATATTATCCGCCGGGCACAGCTCATCATGCTGGATGGCTACATTCTGGGCAGGACCCGCCTGGTAGAACATGTCATGCAAACAGCAGAACAGTATGGAACCTTTATTGCTATCGATGCGGGATCCGTAGAAATTGTTGAGGCCCACGCAAGCCGCCTGGAAACGTACTGCAGGACTAAACCACTTATTCTGTTTTTAAATGAAGATGAAGCAGAGGCTTTCTGCAAGCACCTGGATCCCCGCAGAGCCCTGCTCAATGATGCAGATAAGGATGAAGAAGACCGGTACCTGCCGCTGCAAAACCTGACAAAACAGGATATTTTCCCCATTATCGCGGTGAAACTGGGAGACCAGGGCGGCCGGGTTTTTGCAAACGGCGAAGCCTATTTAGCCCGAACCCAGGCAATAGTCCCCTTTGACACCACCGGTGCAGGGGACGCCTTTGCAGCAGGTTTTCTTGCTGCCTGGCTCCGCGGCAAATCACTTTCTGACTGCGCAGAAATGGGAAACCGGCTTGCCCGGGAAATTATTCGCATTCCCGGCACAAAAATAGATGCTAGAAAACTAGCGTCCCTGCGGCGATCCTTAAGCTGAGCTAGGTGTGCACTATTTAATGCCGCAAAAGCACCGCAGCGGCTACCTTTTCAGCCCCGTCAGATCCAACTAAATGCTTAATAATTTCATAGGACCACTCCCCGGCGGTTCCTGCAGAACGGCTTGTTATAACTTGCCCGTCCGCCACGACCCGCTCTTCTTTCCAAAGAGCGCCGCTTACATTTTTTTCCATCCCAGGGAAGCAGGTAAATCGTTTTCCCGAAAGGAGTCCCAGGGGGGCAAGGACTACCGCCGGCGACGCGCAGATTGCCGCCACGAGCTTCCCAGAGTGGTGCATCTCTTTAATAAGGGTAGCCGCTGTTACCGAAGCGGCAATGTTGCTTGCTCCAGGCATGCCTCCGGGAATCACAATGCCATCCCAGGATGCTGCGCTGAGGGCTCCATGGGAGCTGAGTTCTGCCAGGGTGGTATCGGTTACCAAGGTCAAGCCCCGGCTGCTTTTTACCGTTTTACTTGCCCCAACCGCCGCAAGGACAACTTCTATACCAGCTCTCCGAAGGTAATCCGCTGGAGTCACCGCCTCTACATCCTCAAAACCCTCAGCTATTAATTCCAAAACTCGTTTTGCCATGAACTGCCTCCTTTCACTTGCATGTTCGTTAACGCTCGCCTACAATAAATATAACTATGAAACATGTGGTCATTATTGATGAATCCCCCATTTTCAGGGAATACCTCCGCATCAAACTTGCCGATGCGGGGCTCGAAGTAAGCGTTGCAATCAACGGCCTAGACGGTATCGCCAAAATCAGGACCAACACGCCGGATTTGGTCATCATCGACTACCATTTGAGCCGCCAAAGCTGCACCGAGGTGTTAAAAGAAAAAAAACAGAACCCCAACACCGCATCAATTCCGGTCATTGTTATGGCCCAACGTATTGACCAGAAAAAAATTATCGAACTAGTTCAGTACAACGTCAAGAAGGTATTTACCAAACCCATTAAAATCGACGCCCTCTTTGCAACCCTTTCGGAATTGCTGCAGGTTCATTTTGACCTGGATGATACACCTTCCATTATGGAAGTCCATGTGAACGACAATATCCTGTTCATCGAAATTGCCCAGGGGCTTAACCGGGAAAAACTGGACCTGCTCCGGTTTAAAATAATGGAATTGATTGATCTGTATGATATTCGGGTTCCCAAAATCATCGTCATGCTGAGTGACATTAAGCTTTCCTTTGCGGATGCAACAAATCTCCAAAAACTACTGGATACGGTACTCCAGGCGTCCCGAGCAAAGACCCGCAATATAAGAATTCTAACCAAAGATGATTTTACCCAAAAGTTTATCGCCGGCAGGAAAGAATACGACGGCATTGAAGTAAGCAGCAACCTCCAATATGCCCTGGAAGGACTCCTGGCTGAGATGGATGGTACTACCGAATTTGGTGAAAAAAAAGCCGAAATCATCAGCGAAAAGATCCTGCAGGCCGAAGAGACCGCTGCCCCGGAATCGGTCTTGCTGAAATTCGGCGCTGAAGAAGCCCATAAAACGCTCACCATAGAAGATATGCGGGAACGAATGGAAAATATGCTCATCGCAGCGGTGGACGATGATTTTGTTATCCAGGAATTGGTAAAAACAACCTTTGAACAGGTCGGGGCAACCGTCGAATCTTATCCGGACGGCGAGAGTTTCTTAAACGCCATAGGGTCTAAAAACTATGACCTCCTGTTCCTTGATCTGCTCATGCCCAAGGTTGATGGGTTCAAGGTTCTGCAGGAACTAAAGGCCCGGGATATCAAACTTCCAATTATCGTGCTTTCAGCGGTTACCCAGCGGGAGTCGGTCATCCGCGCCTTCCAAGCTGGGGTAAAGAGCTATCTTATAAAACCGCTCAAGCCAATGGAAATACTTAAAAAAACCATGGAAGTAGTGCGTCCTACCATGTGATGGCTACCGCAGGAAGGTATTCATGAGTGAAGAGCTAAGCTCCGCGCCGCTTAATTTGTACCAGCGTCTCTTTCTCAATGCCAGCGCCGCTGTTGCCTTGCTCGATGAAAACGGCTTTCTTGTGGATGCCAATGAGCCCTTTAAACGAACCTTCGATTCCCTTGCAGGCAGAGATATCGCAACTTTAGATGAAAGTTTCCCCGAGTTTTTACACTCCCGGGATGCCTATAAATTTGCCTACCATTTTTCCAGGCTTATTACCGGTTCAAGCCGGTCTGTCAGTTTCAGCACCTTTTTCCGAAACGCATCGGGGAGCCCCCGCTGGCTCAATATCCGAGCCTGGGCTATTCCCGAGGAAGAG
>JAIWNU010000029.1 GCA_020216655.1 Treponema sp.
AAGGCGCTCCCCCACCAGCGGGGTCCCTTTGTGGCCGTCCTTGTGGATGACGAAACGGAAGAACGGCAGGAAGGCAAACGGCTCCAGGAAGCCAAAGAAATTGCTGAACGGGCTATAGAAACAAAAAGCCAGTTTCTTGCCAACATGAGCCACGAAATTCGCACCCCTATTCAGACCATTATTGGCATGAGCGAGCTTTTACAGGATACAAACCTGGATCGGGAACAAAGCGAATACGCCCGGCAGATACGGTTTTCTGCAGACGTACTGCTCTCCCTTGTTAACGACATACTCGATTATTCAAAAATAGAAGCCGGTAAACTAACCCTGGAGCATATAGATTTTTCCGTTGAACAGATGATTGAACAATCGGTGGACATGATCTCCCTGGAGGCCCATAAAAAGGGGCTCGAAATTGCCATCGATGTGCCTAAAGAAGCGGCCCTGCAAATTAAGGGAGATCCTAACCGGTTCAGACAGATTATCATCAATCTGGTAAAAAACGCGGTTAAATTTACCCGAGAGGGAAGCATCATTGTTTCATGCAGGAAAACCCTGTACCAGGATGCAGAGGCTCTTACTATTTCAGTGGCAGATACGGGTATTGGGGTAGCCCCCGAATTACGGCCCCGGCTTTTTACTACGTTCTTTCAAGGGGACCCATCCACGACGCGGCGCTTCGGCGGGACCGGACTTGGCTTAGCAATTTCGCGGCATTTGGTACAGTCCATGGGCGGGGAAATTTCCATGGTGCCCAACGAAGGATGCGGATCCATTTTCCGGTTTACCGTACCGGTAGAACGGTCCCATTTTGATTTTGCCGCTGCCTATCCCCCGGTACACCAGGATGACCGAGTCCTTATTGTAGATGACCATAGTGAGACCCGGAGGATTCTTTGCGCCTATCTTACGGAATTGGGATACGCCCATGTGGAAGACGCCGCTTCCGGTGAAGAGGCTCTGGGCAAATTGGTTACCGCATCGGTGGCAGGGCGGCCCTTCTCCATCGCCCTCATCGATATGATAATGCCAAAAATGGATGGCTGGAGGCTTGCCGCAGAAATTAACAATAATAAGTCGATTAACGGCGTCAGACTTATTCTGATGGTGCCCCAGGGTATGCTGGGGGCCGACGCAAAGATGACCCTCCTGCGGTGGTTTAATGCGTACATTATAAAGCCAATAAAACGGCGAGAACTCTTTGATGCCCTGAGTGCTGCGGACATAACCCCCCTTGATCTTGATAGCGGCACCGACCAGGTGCAGAATATGACTGTGCCAGATGAAGAACTCCCACCTGTTCAGCAGGAGCAAATACGGCCCTTGCCAGAAAATCCCATGGGTACGAAGGAGACTTCACAGACTGGGGCGCAAAAAGCCAAGGCAGAAGAAGGCGCTGTTTCTGATATTAGGACCCAAGCAACAGTTCTGATTGTAGAAGATCATCCTGTCAATCAGCAGTTATTCTGTACGATCCTCGAGAAGATAGGCTTCTCTCATTTATTAACCGCAGATGATGGCATAGACGCCCTAGAAAAAGCCCAGAACCATGAAATTGATATTATCTTTATGGACATTCAAATGCCCCGTATGAACGGTTATGAGACCACGCGGCAATTACGGCAGCGGCACTTTACAGGTCCTATAATCGCGGTTACCGCCAGTGCCCTTGCAGATGAACGGGAGCAATGTATGCAGGCCGGTATGAATGATGTCCTTATAAAACCTTATCGGCGAACCGACATAGAGGCTATCTGCAAAAAGTGGCTTCCTGCGGCGCTTGATACCGCCACCGGCAAAGGGACCGACCCCGTACCTGATTCTAGCCCCGATACCCTGCCCCAAGAAATCGAAGAGCTGGAAAGTGTTGAAGATTGTGAAACACAGGAGCCAGAAAATCCTACACCACCAGAAAGTTCCAGCTCAGAGCTGGAGAGTGTTGAAGAATGTGACACTAACCACATACTGGACACGGAACAGCTTTTAGCCAACTTTTTCGGCAACCGTGAATCGGTTCAAAAATTATTAGCCCGGTTCATGGAACGTACGGAGGCTGAACTTGCATCCCTGCCTGAGCTTATAAAAAAAGAGGACTGGGAAACCGCCCGCCGGGAAGCCCATACCATTAAAGGCAGCGCCTTAAACCTTGCCGCCACCGAATTGGGCCAATCGGCAGCACAGCTCGAACTTGACATAAAGGACAGAAAGCTGGAGGATATTCCCGCCGACCTGGCTGCCCTGAACGGGGCCTACGAGCGGTTCAAACCCATCGCGGAGCACTTTATACGATGAATTATGCATGCCTTCACACCCATACCACATTCTGCGACGGCCGCGACACCGTCGAAGGTCTCTGCCAGTCAGCCTGGGAACAGGGTCTTTCCATTTTAGGATTCAGCGCCCATGCCCCGCTGCCAGCTGAAAGCGGCATTATAACCCAGTGGCATCTTCCAATAGACAAGCTCGAAGCCTATATCGAAGCTGTCCAGGCTGCAAAAAAAGCATGGGAAGGGAAGCTTGCAATATACCTTGGACTTGAGATTGATTATATCCCAGGCCTCTGCGGACCGGCGGACCGCCGCTTCGATGCCTATAACCTGGATTACCGAATAGGTTCGGTCCATTACCTTTCCACACCAGACCTGTCACACTATTTTACCGTAGATGGCCCCGCAGCCGAATGGGAGGCGGGGGTGCAAGAACTTTTTGCCGGAGATTATGAAGCAGCCGCCCATGCATATTGGAAGAACGTGGAAGACATGGTAAACGCCGGCGGCTTAGACATACTGGGACACATCGATCTAGTCAAGAAAAACCAAAAGCCATGGTGGAACGATCAGTTTCCAGAGTCCTACCGCCAAGACGTTCGGCGAGTACTCAGGGCCCTACAGGAAAAGTCCATCGTTGTAGAAGTAAACACGGGGGCTATGAACCGAGGTACCATGAACGAAACCTATCCATCCCTCGGCATTTTGCGTGAAATGCGGCAGCTATCTATTCCTGTGACAATCAATGCGGACGCCCACAGCACGGCTCACCTGAAAGGGAACTATGATAAGGCTATAGAAGCACTTAAACAAAGCGGATACGAGGAGATCTTCAATTTCTATAAAAACAGAAAGGGCCCGTCAGGTGAAACCCACGGGCCCTCAGCATGGATCAGAGAAAGGCTCCCTCTGGAATAACTAGCGGTTACGACGTTCTTCCGCGGTCTTGCATTCGATGCACATGAGCGCGTAGGGAATTGCTTCCAGCCTGTCCTGGGGTATTTTTTTGCCGCATTTTACGCACAGGCCATACTTGCCCTGCTGAATCCGGCTCAGGGCATTGTCAATTGCCTTAAGACGTTTAACATCCTGAGTCCCAATCGCCTCTATCATCTTTCGGTCTATATCATCGGAGGCAATATCGGCAAAATCCTTAGGATCCATTTCTTCAACGATTTGCTTGAAATCTTCATTGCCTGATATCAGGTTCGTGATGATCTCTTTCTTGAGATCGATCAGGGATTGCTTCATTTTTTCAACGAATTCTTTATCCATGCCGGTCCCCCCTTATAAGTCCGGCTACATTGCCGTACAACGTAACTTTTGTCAAGATGTTTTTAGTATGGTTGACAAACCATACCACTTGACTATAGCATTATATGCACTGATAGTTCTGATTGCAAATTTTTTAAGGAGTTTTTGTGGCGAAAGAAGAAGCTATAGAAGTAGAAGGGGTTGTTCGGGAAGCTCTGCCCAATACCATGTTCCGTGTAGAGCTGGACAACCAGAACGGACATCTCATTCTTGCCCACCTTTCAGGTAAAATGCGCAAGCATTATATCCGCATCGTCCCCGGCGACCGGGTCAGGATAGCCCTGTCCCCCTACGATCTCAGCCGCGGCCGTATTATCTATCGCGAGCGGTAATATCCTTTTTCAATATCACCCATGTCGCTCCTGAGCCCCCTCCTTCTGCAGGGGGATGCCCATGCTGGCCGGCAAAGGGGCACTGTTCAATAAACTGTTTTGTCGTTCGTTTTAAGACCGCTTCTCCTTCGGAATGATTGCCCTTCCCATGTATAACCAGCAGCTTTTCAGCACCATGACTGCGGGCCTGCAAGAAAAACTGCCCCAGCCGTTCCCAGGCCTCATCCCGGGTGAGGCCATGTAAATCCAGTACCGCATCGGGAGCCTTGTTCATGAGCCGTTTGTGCTCCCGGGCGCGGAGCTCTGAATCGGATAGATCCAAATCCGGGTTTGCCTTGTCCTTATCTTCCACACCATGAACTCTGAGCCATGCGGTTAAAGGATCCACCTTTTTTTCTGAACTGCGCTCATTATGTTCCTGCTGCTCTTGTCGAGCCGCGCGGCGTTCCGCCTGTATCGCCTTTTTCCCCGCCGGTTTTGCCGTTCGCTTTTCCCATTCATCCAGAATATCTCCAAAATCCATGCCTCGTATCCTTACTCAGAAATCATACACGGATGAACGGGTCACCCAGGCAGAACGCTGGCCGGCGGCGCTGATAAAAACCCATTCACCAGTTTTGTGCTTAACAAGAACAGCCTCACCGGTCACAAAATGGGCGATATTACTACCGTTTTTATCCGGTATTGTATAGCCCTCAGTCTCGCCCACGACGGCCACAGATCCGCCGCGAAGGAGGGGAACAAGAACAGGTTTGGCAAGGATGGAATATAGCAGAACAAGGCTGGCGCATGCAATAAAGCCTATACTGGCCATTTTATTTTTTTTCATTGCTGCATATATGCCGAAGAAAAAAAGAAAAAACGCGAGGCCAAAGAGTAAGATTGATGGAACCCACCATTCATCTATGCTAGAAAAAATACCAAGCTGGCCTTCTGCTTCCCGGCGAAAGGTTCGGTACAAGGGACCCAAAGGGCTATCCCGCTCGCAGGTGCGAAGTAACGCAAGAGCCTTGGCCGCCTTGCCCTGTTCCCAGTATGTTTTGCTTTGTGAAAGGACTTTAAAAAAATCTTGGGAAACTAATGGCCAGAGGAGCCGCCAAAGGAAGGGGGGCCTAAAACCTGCAAACTCCGGGAAAGCATCGGCTTTTTTTACCGCAGCATTTTTCTGAGAAGACTGCGGAGTAGTCACCAGAAGCTGTTCTTTTTTAGATTGATGAACGGTTCCCGGCAAGACCGAAATCATTCCCTTTTCAGAAACAATGACGCTCGTGCCAACCGAAAGTTTTGCGGCAGGCAATATGATCGTTCCCGCTTTCAGGGGAATGAGGCGAACTCGATACAGTATGCCTTGGGCCCTATCCGATTCAGTTACCGGCACGGTTTCCGTCAGGGCATCCTGCACAAGATCAACAGCAAGATTCCCTGAAAACCAGGGGCTCCTTTGGGACGAAGTAGGAGCATCAATATGCAATTCCAGGGGTATGGGATCCCCAACCCTGTATTCCTTATCCGGAGCGGTCCAAAACAAACGGGGAACAATGGGGGACTCGGCAGAACCAGACGCATCACGAACGGAAAGAGCCTGGGGACTTGTTCGGCCTTGTTTTCCAGGGACCGTCACTTCCAGGGGTCCTAATGTTATATCCCCCCGCTTTTGGGGAATAAAGGTGCATTCTATTTCGGTCCAAATCTCCCCCTCTACAGTTCGGATCCCGGTCCGGATGCGATCTAAAAGAAGGCCCTCCGGTAAGGGTGGCAGCGATAGGTGAACATTCTCCGGCGAGGGATACTGGAGGAGCACCAAAAGTTTCCAGGGCTTCCCCACAAGAAGCTCGCTTCCATCGGTCTGCAGAATCAGCCGCAGGGCTTCCTGGGAGCCGGGGACAGCCCAGGATGAAACACCCGCTCCCAGCAGGAGGCCGGCCAGGACCACCAGCCTTAATAATCGATGGACTCTTCCTCGGAACCTTTCCCTGTCTGGCTTTTCCATCGATCTATCTCCTTTTGGCGAATATAATCAAAGATTACCGGATTCGGCGCCGCCTGTTTTTTGGTAGCGACGGCCCCTGCAGCGGCAGCCGAGCTATTCTTTTTTGTTTTGGCCTTTAAGCTCAGTTCAAGATTTCGTTTTGCGTTCCACCTGCTGCCGTCTACCCGGAGGGCTGCGCGAAAGGTCTCGGCGGCGCCGTCATAATTTTCCAATGCATAGAGACAAAGCCCTTTATTGTACAGAGCACGGTAGAGCAGCTCTTTTTCAGGCCCCCGTGTATCTGTCTGATGGGCTGATAGTTCCTGGGTAATGTTTTCAAAAAGGTTTATGGCGGCCCGAAATTCTCCCATTTCATAATAGACTGTTGCAAGACCATAGCGGGCATATAAGCGGCTTGCCGCATTGCTTGATGCGGCAACCTGCGAAAAAGAACTAATCGCCTGAGAACTCTGTTTTTCCTTGGCCTGCAGTGTACCCTGAAGGACATAATAGGACCCTTGAATGTCGGAAGCGCAGGATATGTTCATCAACAGAATTCCCATGAAAAGGATTGCAGAGCCTAGCGCTTTTTCCATAATCCTTCCTCCAATAATCGGGCCGCCGCAAAGAACAAAAATGCGGCCAGCACAAACCAGACTTGCTGGGAGGGGATTTCCCGCCGATACTCCAGCGGGGCCCGGCCGTTCGCTAACGCATCAAGATAGTTAAGAAGTGCATCCATGGAAGCATCCCGGGATGCGTTCCAGTACAATCCGCCAGAGAGAGCCGCCAGCTCCTGGAGCACCGGTTCGCGCAGCTGGCTGATAACCGCGGTTCCGTTTGGCCGGCGAAGCAAGGCTGTTCCATCGGCCTGCGGCACCGGCAAACCCTGAAGGCTCCCCACGCCAACGGCAATGACTCCGATACCCTTTGCCTGAAGCACCCGTTCCACATCCGATAGGGAGCCCTTGGTATCTTCCCCATCGGAAAAGAGAATAATGCGTTTTTTCCCCGGGCTTTCTTCGGGAAAGGCTTGGGATGCAAGCTCCAGTAATTCCTGCAGGTTTGTGCCAGCAGAAGAAATTGCAGCGGACGAGAGGGACATTATCAGGTTAACAATTGATTCTTTATCATCCGTAAGGGGAATAGCCAGTACGGCCTTTCCTTTGCCCAATGTTACTGCATAACGAAAATCGGGCCGCGCTTCTACCAGATTCAGTGCAACCTGCTTTGCCACCTCAAGCCGGCTTTGGCCATCATTGCCATCTTTTAAATCCATGCTGCGGGAGACATCAAAGGCGAGCACCAGATCCAAGCCGCTGTAATATTCGGACACCAGCCGCTGGCCCCAGCGGGGCTGCGCAAGGGCAACGATGAGGCTTATAAAACACAACAGGAACAGCACCGCTGACTTAATGGATATGCCTCGGAGCCGGAAATAGCCCTCGCTGCTCGTGAGAGTTTTGTATTGTGCGAGCCGGGCCAAGCGGCGGCGCAGAAACAGGATGCAACCGGGAACTAGAAGTGCAAGGGCCCATAGAAACTGGGGATTATCAAAGCTCATACCAGGGCCCCCATAACGAACCAACGGATCAATCGGGCAAGACCGATGAACCCTATCACAAGATACAACAGCGTTCCGGTCAGTGATTGGGTGAGCCGGTAGGTACGGGATCTGCCCGGGGCCATATCAGCGCCGCTCATACGGTTAAAGGTCTCTTCGAGCGCTCCGGTGGATGCGGCAACTGCAAAGGTGCCGCCTCCCGCAAGAGCAATAGAACGGAGGGCCTCAGGATCGTAACGGGATTCAAAGACGCCGGTTTTTCGCTGCCCCGTCTGGGGGTCAACATAGTCTAGGGGTACTTCTCCTGCGCTTCCGATCCCCACAACCCAAAGCTCAGCCCCTGATTCCCGGATCAAGGATGCGCCGGTCAGAGGGTGTACTGCCCCGGCGTTATTTTCGCCGTCGGTGAGCAGCACCACAAGCTTTCGCTGGGCCCGCGAATTCCGCAGGTGTACCGCCGCAATGGCAAGCCCAGTCCCGATGGCAGTGCCGTCCCCCAATTCTGCTATTGAAAGCAACGCAAGCCGTTCGTTAAAAACCTTTCTGTCCACCGTGGGCGGCATAATCAGGGCTGCATCGGCCCCAATTGCAACAAGGGCAATGGCATCAGAGGGCCTTAAGCGGGCAAAGCGGGCGACCAGCTTTTTTGCAACCGCAAAACGGCTCTGGCCTTCCATATCCAAAGCAGACATGCTGGGACTACAATCGATCACAAAAAACACATCCGCCCCTCGGTCAAGCCAGACGGTCCGATACTGTACATAGGCGGGGCCTGCAAGTGCAAGGAGGAACAAAAGGAAGGCAAGGCCTTCGAGCAATCGGGTAAACCGGAGTAATAGTTGGGCGGGCACCGGAGACCGGAACACCGCACCTCCCGGCGGCCCTAGCGGAACATTAAAGACAAAATGCTTATTTTTAAACCTGAACCATACATATAAAATTAAAATGGCTAACAGACCGATAAATAAAAATTGGGGATGTTCAAAGCTTACCGTCATTGGCCTCGCTCCCCTTTTACTTTAGATTGCAGCAGGATAACTAATTTTTTAATATCCAAAGATAATTGTTCAAATTCCAAAGCGGTGACCGTTTTGCCGCTATATCGCATCATATCAGATTGCCTAATTATGTGTCCCAGGGACAGGGCTTGCTCAGGGTTAGGAAACAAATCCGCTTGGGCTTCAATTTCCCGTCCCGTTTTGGCCACACAGGGAATACCAGTTTGCATCTCAGCATAGAGCCGCAGATAGCTTATCAATTCACCAATTTTAACGGGAGAATATTCTTTTTTTTCTCGTTCCAGATAATCGAGGCTCTTTTTAAGATTCCCCAGGATCTGTCGTTTTTTAAACCAAGCCTGAAGCTGAGCATACCAGGCACTGCCCCACATAAGAAATGCAAAGAGACCTAAAACGAGAACAAAGAGGAACCCTATTGTTCCATACAAAAGGAGACGGGTCCCTGGTATTAAGAGGGTCTCTTCCGGAGGGGCAGTTTCAAGGCCTCCATGATCGGCCTCTAGGACCGAAGCAACATCTACTATTTGCCGGCTTATTACATAGGGGCCGATTTCAAGGGTCGGGAGCAGGATAGCTCCTGGCTCAAAGGGCACAAAGTCAACGATCATTTTTGGATTTTTTCCATGGGTGTCCAATTCAATCCGGGTAATGTGTATAGACTTTGATTGGGGAAGCTTATCCTCCACATCTATAACGAGGGTCCGTGGGGCGGACGACCCTTTTGGGACCAGGGTCAGCACGAGCCGAGCCTTATCTCCCACAAAAACCTGGGGCGGCACCTGGGTGGCAGAAAGGATCTCGCTATGAGATGATGCTGTTTCTTTGCCTGGGTTTTCTGGATAAGTCAGAACGGGGAGCAATGCCATAAAAAGATAGATGAACAGATACCGCTTGATCATCGCTGTCTCCCCGAAAAAAACCGGCCCAATTCGGTGACAGGATTGGCAGCGGTGGATAACTCAGTATGGCGAACCCTGTATTTGGTGCAGATGGTGTCCCAAAGAACGCTCCGATCCTGGTTCCAGGATTTCCAAGCGGCCCGGAAAGAAGGAAAGGACGTAAGCCCATGAAGGACTTCACTGGTTTCCGGGTCCTGAAAGGTAACAAGGCCCAAAGAAGGCATTTCAGTTTCCAGTGGATCGGTTATCCTGATTGCCGCCACATCGTGGTGGTGGCTTACATGGGCAAGGGGCTGTTCCCAGCCCAGGGCGAGAAAGTCCGATATAACGATAATTAGACTTCGTTTTTTTAAGAGCCGGCCCGCCGCTTCTAAAGCTGCTGCCAGGGCAGAACCACGGCTCATCTCAGAATCATCCGGTTCATGGTCAATGGCTTCCAATACCCAGGCCATGACTGCGGACCTTCCCTTTTTAGGCATAAAAACCCGTCGTACATCGCGGTTAAAAAAGAGCCCCCCAAAGCGCTGGCCCGCCTTATCTGCGGAGAATGCGATAAGAGCAGCGCTCAGCAGGGCTTGGTCGTACCGGCGAATCGGGCCGCCGGTCCCCATGGAAGCGGAAACATCCAAAATGACAAAGACCGACAGTTCCCGTTCTTCCCGATAGAGCTTTACATAGGGGTGCCCAAAGCGGGCACTGACATTCCAGTCTATGGAGCGAATATCATCCCCAATCTGATAGGTTCTTACTTCTTCAAATTCTATGCCCTGACCGCGGAATATGGAACGGAAATCCCCGGAAACGAGATCCTCCGCAAGACTCTCTGCGGCAAGAGAAAAGGTACTTATTTTTTCCAGCAATTCGGCACGGTTCACGATAGCAATTAGGGCAGAGGAACCAGGGCCAGCATGCGGTTTATGAGGGCATCCGCATCCACATTGTCGGCTTCAGCCTCATAGGACAGAACCAGCCGGTGCCGCAGCACCGCAGGAGCCACAGCCTTAATATCTTCCGGTATAACATAGTCCCGGCCACTAAAGAGGGCTTGAATCCTGCTGCATCGGTGAAGCGCTATAGAAGCCCGGGGCGAAGCGCCGAAAGACAAATACCGGTAAAAATCATCTCTGCTGCCCCGTTTCGACCTTTCTTGCGGCCGGCTTGCGGACACAAGGGCAACAATGTAGTTCACCAGGGCATCATCCAGACGAACCTCATCGGCCGCTTCTCTGATACGGGCCAGGGCATTTTTGCCAAGCAGGGGTTTCAGCTTCTGAGAAGTTTCACTTACCCCGGAATTCCGGTGGGAAAGCCGGACTATCTCCTGTTCTTCTTCCCGGGAAGGATAGGGAACCACCAATTTAAGCAGAAAGCGGTCCAGCTCTGCCTCAGGCAGCGGATAGGTACCTTCATGTTCTATGGGATTCTGGGTAGCAAGTACAAAGAATGGATCAGGAAGGGGGAGGGATTCTTCGCCAATCGTTACCTGTTTTTCTTCCATTGCTTCGAGCAGGGCCGACTGAACCTTTGCAGGGGCCCGGTTAATTTCATCGGCCAGGATAAGGTTCGCAAAGAGCGGTCCCCGGCGGACCGAAAAGGAAAGACTTTTCTGGTCCCAGATGAGGGTCCCCGTTACATCCGCGGGGAGCAAGTCAGGGGTAAATTGGATCCGCTTAAAAGAAAGCCCCGTCAGCTCGGCCAGTGATTTTACCGCCAGGGTTTTTGCGAGTCCCGGAACACCTTCCAACAGGGCGTGTCCGCCTGCTATCAGGGACATTAAAAGGCCGTTAATCATAGCATCCTGGCCAATAATCCGCTGAGCCAGCTCTTTGCGGGATTCCGCAAGGATTCCTGTTACCTGTTCAAGTTTAGTTTGATCCATACCCTATTGTACCGGTACAAAACTGTATTGACAATATTGACACAAGGCCACCGGCACCCTAGTCTATAGCCTATGAATACCTTAGCAACAGAACTAAATTCCCAGCTCCAAGAGACAGTAGCCCAAAGATTGCTTTCGGGACTTGGTAAACGGTTGTATTTTCCCAAGGGCATTATTGCCCAGTCGGGGGAAGCAAAGAAATATGCCCACAAGGCCAACGCAACCATCGGAATGGCCTATGACGGCGGGCGGCCCCTAATCCTGTCCGCTATTGCCGAGGGTATGCCAACCCTCTCAGCGGTAGAAGCGGTCACCTATGCGCCGACCGCCGGTGTGGAAACGGCCCGCCAGGCATGGAAAGATGTCATGCTTAAAAAGAATCCCAGTCTGGATGGCTCTCGTATTTCCCTTCCCGTCGTCGTACCGGGGCTTACCGCAGGCATTTCCTATATTGCGGACCTTTTCCTGGAAGAAGGCAATGAAATTCTCGTAAGCGATCCCTGTTGGGACAACTACAGCCTTATTTTTGCCGACCGCCGGGGAGCTACCGTTACCGAAGTCCCCTTCTTCGGAACTGGGGCCGGCCTTAACCTGGAAGGCATTAAACAAGCGGTCAAGAAGGCATCGAAGAGCGGCAGCCTGAGGCTCATTCTCAATTTCCCGAACAATCCTTCTGGATACTCACCCACCAAAGCAGAGTCAGAATCGCTCATCAATATGATAAAAGAAACTGCCGAAGCGGGCACCGACTGCCTTATTATCACCGACGATGCCTACTTTGGCCTTGCCTACGAATCCGACATATATCCAGAGTCGCTCTTTAGCCGGCTTGCGACCTTGCATGAACGGGTACTGGCCGTAAAGATCGACGGACCCACCAAAGAGGACTATGTGTGGGGCCTGAGGATGGGCTTTGTTACCTTTGGTTCCGCGGGAATGAACGAAAACCACTACGAAGCGCTCATAAAGAAATTGATGGGTACGATTCGCTCAAGCGTATCCTGCTCGAATACGCCGGCCCAGTATCTGATGCTGAAAACAATGAACGACAGCCGCTCCGAATCGGAGAAAGCCCGGTTCCGCGAGATACTGCATAAACGGTATGAGCTGGTGAAAACCCTCGTGGCCAACAACAAGCAGCACCCGGTATTACAGGCCCTGCCCTTTAATTCCGGCTATTTCATGAGCTTCCGCTGCAATGGAGTAAGCCCTGAAACGCTGCGACAGACCCTGCTTAAGGACTACGGTATCGGGACCATAGCCTTAGGCAGCAAATACCTGCGCATCGCTTTTTCCAGCGTGGAGGCGGAGCATATTCCCTTTGTGTACAAAACGCTCTACCGAGTAGCTTCGGAATTAGCTCATAAAAATTAACTAACCAGCTGGTGGCCCAGATCCTTTAATTCAGGCATCTGGGCATACAGCGGCAGCCGGCCTGTGCTGGCGTTTTTATCAATTTCGACCAGTTTGACAAAAAGTCCGTTCAAAAGGTCTGCAAATATCTTTAAGTTCGACGTAAAATTGTTTATGGCCATATCCCGCAAAACCTTGTCTGCATCGGCTATGCGGCCCGTGGCATTGAGC
Source organism: Treponema sp. (assembly GCA_020216655.1). Classification (GTDB taxonomy): domain Bacteria; phylum Spirochaetota; class Spirochaetia; order Treponematales; family Breznakiellaceae; genus Gracilinema. Next base: position 12,828 of record JAIWNU010000029.1, read on the forward strand.
CGGATCCGCAAAGAGGGAACCAATTCCTTTCGGGCCAGTCCAATAAAACGGGCCGCTGCGGCTATCTGCCGATAAAGTTCATCAAGATGAAAACCCTGATACCGATATTGCTCGCTTTTTTCCGTAAGGGTTTCTATGAGATCCCAGGATTGATTGTCCAGCGGAAGATGTAGCAATGCAGGGCGTATATGACGGTTGGCAATATTAGACTTATAATGATCTCCAATCTGTTCAATAAGTCTAATTATCTCTGGATCGCGGATTTGCATGCTTACAATAGTATCCCGCCAATGCGGGATTGACAAGTCAAGAACCGGCACAATAGGATAAAAATATGAAAATCTTAAGACCCTATCACATCCTGAGCGTTGTTTTCTCCTGCGGCTTACTTGCAAGCCTGTTCATATCATGCCAGATCGGCGCAACCAAGACAGTTACCCTTTGGACCGATCAAAGCGAATTCGCCATATATGCAGAAATCTTTAATGCGCGGCAAAAGAATATTAAAATAGAAACCTTTTATTACGAAAACCTGCCGAATATGTTGGCTAAAACAAAAAGCTATCCCGATATAGTCGTAGGGACGGGACTTAAAAACAGCGAAACCCGAAGGATTTTTAAGAGCCTAGATTATTTTTTTGATGAACTGCTCCTTAAGCAAACGAGTTTTTACATTAACCTTCTGCGGCTGGGAAATATAGATGGCAAGCAGTACCTGCTGCCCGTATCCTTTAACATTCCGGCGGTTATTTTCTCCAAAGAGAATAGCAGCCTGGTTGCTAAACCCTTTTTTCTTACCCTGGACGAGATCCAAAGTCTAGGAAAGAAATACAACCAGCTCAATAATCAGGGAACCTTTGTCCGGATGGGTTTTTCTCCCCGCTGGGATGATGAATTTCTTTTTATTGTTTCCCGTCTCTTTAATGTTTCATATCGGGAAAGTTCACCCCTTGCATGGGATGCGGCAGCGTTGGAACGGGCAATGAACTATGTGTACAGTTGGAGTATCGAAACAAACGGCAGCCCCGAAAAAGAAGACGATTTCGCGTTCAAATACCTGTACAACCCTCCTGCGGTCATTGCCACAAGCGGTAAAATTCTATTCACCTATATTTCCAGCAAAAATCTTCTTACCCTGAGCGAAGACCGCTTGAACACCCTGGATTTCCGGTGGGTAGGCAACGGGAATGCTATCCCCATTATGGAAGGCGCTCCGTTCCTGGGTATTTATAAAAAAAGCAAATCTAAACAGGCTATCGATGCCTTTATCCAATGGTTTTATCGAGAAGAAAACCAGCGGGAACTATTGCAGCAAAGCAAGGAATATAGATTGATGGACCATAGTTTTGGTATTGCAAACGGATTCTCTGCCTTAAGGACCGTAACCGAACAGATTTTCCCTTCCTTTTATCCCATTTTGCTTGGCCATACTCCGCCTGCGGAGAGCCTGACACCGCCGGGCATACTGCCAAAAAACTGGGATGTACTCAAAGCCAGGGTTATTTTGCCCTACCTGCACGATGCGTCCCGGACCGACAAAAGAGCATCCATCGTACCATTGGAAAAGAGACTGACAGAGTGGCTTAAAAACAATCCATAAATAGCCCCAATACTCAATTTTTTTCTCTGGATACCGATATTCAAAATAAGAAGGATCGGTATCCATGGTATATAATTCAACAATCATTACCAGCATTCCCGATTATAGTCTCGCGCGGAGCTCTCTAAGTGGCTCTCGCATTGCCCTGCCAGTGTCCCGATCCAGCTACATATATTCCCATTTCAAGCATGTCTCAGGAATCCCTGCAGAAGAAGGCCAACCGGGGGTTCCTATCACAAAACTAAAAATCCTGGATGCCCTCATAGACCAGCTCAGCCAGATGAAACGGGATGTGCAGAGTCCAGTATCGGTTGACCATATCGATACACTCATCGATCAATATAAAAAAGAAATCGAAGCTGCCCAGGCCGCAAACAAGGCGCTACCCTATAACCCACCCCCTCCTGTTTCCACAGGCCTTATTGTCAATTTAGTGGCTTAACGTACACACAACCTTTTTTGTCCGCCCCTTGTATCAATTCGTTCCTTTTTGTACTATACAAGTGTTCGCCTCCAAGAAAGGCAGCCCCCCTAAAATTCTATACAAGGAGCTCCTA